>JAVRPG010000389.1:0-7084 GCA_032162325.1 Mycobacterium sp.
TCGACGCCACACTTGTTTGAAGATGATCCCTGCGAGTAAGCCGCCGATGACCGAGCTGACCAAGCCGACTGGCCGGTACAGAATTTTCGCCGACGTACTCGGTTGTCTGCTCGACATCCCTATCTCCTTGGTCGGTGCTCCTCGCACGCCAGTTAGTGGCGGCGTTTCCAGATCACGAGGCCGAGGATCACAGCAACGGCCGCGACCACGGTGAACGGAACGACCGGCTTCACTGAGCCCTTGTCGTCCGTGACGACGTTAACCGCGGCCGATGACAATTCGGAGCCCTTCGCCTGGACGGCATGCGCCTTCTCAGCTAGGAGTTCTCTAGTGTCCGTGGCCTTTTGCTGAGCCCTCTGCTTGACGTCGAGCTTGCTCGACAACGCTCCGACGGTCTCACCCAGTTGATCCCGCGTGCGTTCGATGTCGGCCTGGATCTCGTCGATGCCCGCGTCTGGTTCGGGCTCGGGGCGCTGGTCAGGCTCGGTCATGGCGGGCTTCCTTCACTTCGTCGATGTCCTTCTTCACATTGGCCACGGTCTGCTCGGGCGCCGGTGACGCTTGCTGGACCTGACCTTTACTGATGAGGCCCGCAACTCCGGCTGCAAGCAGCAGCACCGCCGCCACGATCAACGCGGACGCCCAGACAGGCAGCACAACCGACAGCGCAGCGATAGCGGCGGTGACAATCGCTGCGAACCCGAATACCGCGAGCAACCCCGCCACGCTAAGGAGTCCAGCACCGATGCCGGCATGCTTGGCCGATTCCTGAAATTCCTTCTGAGCCAACCGCATCTCGTCGCGGACAAGCCGCGACGTTTGTGACGAGAGCTGAGTCAGCAGCTCCCCCAACGATGCATCTGCAGCCGGCTTTGACTCGATACTCATCACTCATACCCTTCCGTCTCGCTTCCATGGCAGCACCCCGACGTCACATGTGTCGGGCCGAGACTAGTTAGTTGCCAGAACCCACCTCAAGTTCAGTCCCGTCCGACGACCGACGAACACTTCAATAACCGAAGTGCCCCGCCAGCGAGCGCCTAAACCTCGTACACAGGGATCCGCTCCGAAATGCGCGGTGAACGAAGCTCACCGGACCGCAGCAACGGGTACGCAGCAGCTACGAAGGGAAATGACATGACGACTAATGCAGCTCCGAGACAACGCACGCCACCGTCATCACCGGCGTACTTCCGGTCCAAGGATAGACAAGCGATACCGCACTGAGGTCCGTCACCGTGCTCGGCGAGTAGTGCAGACGATGGCTTGGATGCGGATCACCCCGCAACGTTGCCCGAGTGACGATCGGTCAAACGCAACCATTCGCCGTCGAGGAGCAAAAGACAGTGCTCAGGGGCCGCCTCGCCAATGTTCGATGCGGTGATGGTCAGGAGTGAAGCCGTGCTTCACCCCCCACAGGACAGCCTGGGTCCGGCTGCCGACTCCGATCTTGCGATAAATCGTGCGGATGTATGACTTCACAGTGTTAGGGCTGAGATAGGTCAGCGTCGCGACCTCGGCATTGCTCTTGCCCTGGGCGATGAGGGCCAGGATCTCCGACTCTCGATCGCTGAGGCCTTCGCCTCGGCCCGGCCAATCAAGTCCTACGGCGCTGCGCGCCCGCGGTGGAGAGTCACTTATGACCGTTTCTCCGGCATGCACCGCCTCCAGTGCGGCTACCAACTCTCGCGCAGGCAACGTCTTCGATATATAGCCATGCGCCCCCTGCTGCCGGGCACTGCGGATAAGGTCCGGGTGAAAGTTCCAGGTGTACACCACGACTCGCCGTGCACGCGGATTGGCAACCAGAACGGCGATCTCTTCGTGATCCGATTCCGGTTGGGCGAAGGAGTCATACAGCACGATGTCTACGGCGTCGTCGACAGCGGTATTCGAGTCCAGCTCGGCGACAACCACGCGGTCGCGGTACTGGTTGAACATATTGGCCACACCCATCAGCACCACGTCATAGTCGTCCACCAGCGCCACGGTGATCGGACTGTTCGCGCGGGAGGCCATGCACGTCAAAGTACCTCCCTAGGGGTGTAATCGCACCCTCCCTAGGGGTGTTGACTGGGATCAGCTCGAGCAATCGCTCAAGTGGACCGACTTCCACGCACATGGCAGCGCGACTCAGAAGGGCCTAAAGCCATGATCATCCTTTGAATGATCAAAGAGGGGTTCCACAATGATCGATCATTTCGCCGAACCAGGCCACTCCGCCACCTCCGGACACCAACACGGTTTCGAAGTGCAGGAAAGCTGGAGTGACCGGATCGTGGTGTTGTCCGTTCGTGAAGCGGTTGACATGCTCAGTGCACCACAGTTGACCGAGGCGATCTGTGACGCGCTCGAAAGGGCGCCGGCCGGACTCATCGTTGACCTCACGGAGGTGGATTTCCTTGCGTCCGTCGGGATGAGCGTTCTCATGGCAGCGCAGGAGGCGGCTGATGCGATGTCACTGCGATTCGGAATCGTCGCCCAGGGGGCCGCCACCAGCAGGCCGATCAGGCTGCTCGGAATTGACGCAATCCTGACGCTTTATCCGACACTCGGCGACGCGTTGGACGATCTTCACTGAGACCGCCGACTTCTGCTTGACGAACCAACACCTAGTCAATCACCTTGATTGCGTTACCAGTTCGCTAATCATTCGAGTCGAGCTCGGCAAGTACACACCGTCGCGGTACTGGCTGAACATAAGGCCACGCCCAGCCACCATGTCGTCGTCGCGCACCAGCGCCCCCGGGGTCGCACGATTGTCGCGAAGCCACCAGATTACCTCCCTAGGGGTGTAGTACTACCCCTCTTGCGGTGGTGGACTAGGGCCAGAGTCGCGCAACCGCTCGACCCATCCGATAGCGCACAGCGTGCGCGAAACAGAAAGGCCCGCAGCCATGATCGTGCTTGGAATCATCTTGCTCATCGCCGGGTTCCTGCTGAACATATCGATCTTGTGGACCATCGGAATCATCCTGCTGGTCATCGGGGTCGTTCTCGCGATTCTGGGTTCAGTGGGACGCCCTGTGGGCGGCCGGCGCCACTACTTCTAACTACTACTACTAACCGTCCTCGTCAGGAACGACTTCGGCGCATCAGCGTTGGCACCCGCGCCGGGCGGCTCGGCCATCGTCTGGTACTCCCGCGCCGGCGGCTGCGGCGATCTGTTCGCGGTGCGCCGCGTTCAACAAGCGCTTCTTTCAGAGATTCGGCGGGGAGTCACGCTTGGGTGTCTTTCGACTCACGGTCATCGAAGGTGACATCGATACGCTGGAAACCTTTGGCGCGTTGAGCTTTTGCCTGCCCGGTATAGGTCCTACGGTCACCACGGGTCAATTCCACGTTGTCGGTAAAGGGAGTCAGCAGAGCACGCGGGTAGAGGCGATCGGTCGCCACCACGTTGGCTTCGGCGCACAGCAGCAATGTAGTCGCGATCAAGTACAAGAAGGCCAACAAACCGAGCACGAGAGCGAACACGCTATTCGTAGCGCTCGAAGACTTGACCACATGCGCTATGTAGATCGCGCCGAACCACTGCAGCAGTTGCCAGATGACCGCCGCCGCCAATGCACCGGGCACCACCTGACGGTAGGTCACAACCCTGGCGGTAGCGACCCGGAGAACAACCAGACAGACGCCCGCGTTGATCAGCACCGACACCACCACAATGCCCGCTTTGCCGACTATCCCGAACGATTCCGACGCGCGACCGATTGCCGCAAGGATGGTGGTGGCGATCAGCGCCGAGCCGAGGACGAGGAGCAACAGCAAACTGCGGATACGCGCCCGGATGGGGTCGGGCCTGTCGTTGCGTGGCACTGCCCACAACGTGTCCATGGCGTTCTGCACCGCCTGGCCGACACCGAGACCTCCGTACAGCGCCCCCGCGATGCCGACGACGACCCCGACCGTTCCACCGCTCAGACCTTGAGGCTGCCCGAGTTGCTCACCGATAACGGGGAATTGGGCGACAGCCGACTGCAGAATCTGCTCCTGCAGCTCTGGGCGGCCCACCAAGACCACTCCTAATACGGTGGTCAACAGCAGCAAGGCGGGAAACAGGGACACGAATGCGTAGTAGGTGATCAGCGCGGCAAGGTAGCTCCCTTGATCATCGACGTACTTGTAGATAACCGCGATGAGGAAGCCGGCGACGCGGCTTCGCCGCTGTAACCGATCAAGCCAACCCACCATGATGGACTCCGCCGCCGAGTGCGGCAGAATCCGCACCCTGCAGAGATACCCAAGCTGCGGAGCGCAAATCAATGCAGGAACGGGTGACAGCCGCGTTCTCACGGTCAGTGAAGGTGCATGCCCGCCCGCATCACGATGTCAGCCAACGGTTGACGATGTTGTTGGACGTCGACCTAGGCTTTTGTCCCCTCTGAATCGACCTTGCGTAGTCGGCGAGTGGACAGTGTGCTCTCGCCGAGCCACTGGGCCAGGCGTTCGAACACGGCCGACCGCTGAACGCCTTTGCGACGGCCTGGGCGATCCGCAGCTCGGCGTCGGAGGGCACCGAGTCGTCAGTAAAGGGCAGCACCAGTTGCCGCAACTCGTCGCGCAATTCCGGGGCGATAGGCCGTCAGCCAGCTCGCTAATGGTGTGGGCGTGGATGTCGCGCAGTCGGTTGCGTGTGGCGGCGTCGAGGGGTTCGGTCTGGGCTTGTTGGTGGAGTTGGTTGACCATGGCGGCGATCCGCATCACCTTGCCTGGATTTGGGACCGATGGCGGGTCTGGGTCGTCGTCGGCGGTGTAGGCGCTCATCGGTCCTCCCGTTGATTTCCTGTGGCTCATTCCGCCGTGCAGTGTGTTTGTGCACAGTCAGTTTAATGGTGTTGGCGCACTGGGCCGGCCCATAACGGTGGGCGCTGGGCGGCGGGAGTCTGGGTGTGTTCGCCGCGCCGGGTGACCGGGATCTGTACTCCCCGTGAAGATGTGGGGGTGTGCGGGGACTGCGCCGGCGCATCTGATGGGCATGATTGTGTGGTCGCGATGCGCTTGGCGGCGCGGTCGTGGTCGGGGTGGCGCAGCTGGGCGTAGGCGGCGAGGACGTGCCGGAGTTGGGCGTCGGTGACCGGAGCGGTCTGTGCGGGGGTGATGCGGGCGTCTGGGTGCAGGGCGCGCACCTGCGTCCGGTAGGCGTGGGCGATCTGGGCCTGGGTGGCTGCGGGTGTCACACCCAGCACCGCGTAGGGGTCGGGATTCTGCTGCACCATCGCTTTACCTCGGTTCACGGGCCAGGGCGGTGACTCCCGGCGGCATAGGCGAACCGGGAGCCACCGGGCGGGACGGTTCCATCTGACTTTCCGCCGGATGGGAGCCGCCTCAGAGTCGGACCATTGGGGTCGACGCCCGCACGCAACGGCTGATGCCACCGGTGGCCGTGCAAGAGCACGCCTGGGCGGCAACGACGCCGCGCGGCCCACGTTAGGGGTTGCCACTACTGGTGGCGGTGCGCGCGCAGGTCACGATCGGACACTTGCGTCGGACGCGGTCACCCAATCGTTAATGTTGTGGGCGGCGCAGGCGCCGATTGCGTGCTCGTGGTTATCGCTCAGGGCATCACCTCCGTTGCTCTCCAACGTTTTTCGACGAGAAGACGCGCTGTGCTCGCCGGGGGCGAACGTTGCGTGGCCCATACCCGAAGCCGGTGACAGCGGCGTGCGAGTGATACCCCCTTCGGGTGACTGGGCGGCGCTGCGCCGGGCCGGCCGCGCAGTGTGGTGGTGCGGGACTGCGGCGCCGGTGGCTCGGGTGTGGGCATCTCGGCGAACAGTTCGGCGAGCTCCCGGTCCCAGGTTTCCTCGTCGTGGTGCAGACGTATCCATTCGGCCGCCACGATCGCGTCCGCCTCACCGAGCAGCACCGGATCATCGTGCTGTGTGTCGGTGACCATCTCACTCACCCCCTTTCGCCCGGATGTCGCGGCCGGCCGGTCATCGGGTCAGGCGTTGATCGCCGTCTTCTCCTCGCTGCTGGCGATCTTGATGCGCCGCGGCTTGGCCTTCTCGGCGACCGGGATCGTCAACCGCAGCACCCCGTCGTGGTAGCTGGCTTGGATCTGGTCGGCGTCGAGGGTGTCGCCGAGGAACAGCTGGCGGCTGAACACCCCCCGGGGCCGCTCCGCGGACACCATTTCGCGGTCGGGATCCAGGCCGCGACGTTCGGCGTGCACGGTGAGCACGTTGCGCTCCACATCGAGACCGAGCGAATCACCGTCGATGCCGGGTAGGTCCAACTCGACGATGAACTGATCACCTTCGCGCCAGGCGTCCATCGGCATCACCGCCGGCCGGGCCGCGGTGCCCAATACCTGCTGGGTCCAGCGGTCGAGATCACGGAACGGGTCGGTACGCATCAACATCATCTCCACCTCCTGTGAACGAGTTGTCAGATATGTGTGAACTGACATAGATTTCTATATATCACCGGTGATAGCTTGATGCAAGTACAAATTTCGAACGACACGGAAGGCCCCGGTTGAACGACCACGCGACGCCCCGATCCGCCCGCGGCGTGTACGGCATATCGGTGACCTCAGAGTTGTCTGGGCTTGATCCGCAGTCCCTGCGGCTCTATGAGCGGCGCGGACTGCTCACCCCCGCCCGCACCGACGGCGGGACCCGCCGCTACAGCGAGGACGACCTGACCCGCCTGGCCCGGATCACCGACCTCATCGCCCAAGGCGTCAACCTCACCGGCATCGCCCAGATACTCGAATTGGAACACCGCAACTCCCAGCTCGAATCCGACAACGCCCGGCTCATGTCCGGCCACACCCCACCCAAGCGGGCCGCGACCGGCCCCACGACGAGGAAGAGACAGCAATCATGACGAACGCCGAGGATGTCCCGCTCACCGAGGACAAGCCCGAAGCCGATGTGGCAGAACAGCAGATCCTCGTCGACCTCCCCGTCGATGAGGCAGGGCTTGATCCCACTCATATCACCAACCGCAGCGATGCGGAGGCCAACCCAGCCGACCTGATCGACCAAGCCATCAGCATCCCCCTCGCCGACGATGACCACCCGATGGAGTATTGAGCCGACAAAAGGGCGGCCCTAGCGCGGCGATGACTGCG
>JAVRPG010000390.1:0-2896 GCA_032162325.1 Mycobacterium sp.
ATGGTGCCTGCCCAATGGGCGGTGGAGCGCGTCACGTCGGGACCTGGATCGGCACGGGTGCAGCTCGTTTCGCCGACTGATGCCGACGTTGCGGTACATGTCACGCAGTCGTCGCTGGCACCGCATCAGTCGCATGATGCCGTCGCTGAGTCATTGCGCAGCGCGCTGAGCCAGGAGCCTGACGGTGTATTCGTCGAGTTCAATCCGTCCGACCGTCGAGCCGGCCAGCACGTAGTGACGTATAGCGAGATACGCGCGGACCATCACATCGCGTGGGCGGTGCTCGTCGACGATTCGCTGCGGATTGCCATCGGGTGCCAGAGCGCGCCCGGGCATGAAGAGGCGGTGCGCGAGGTATGCGATCAAGCGATTCGGTCCGCGCATGCGGTGTTCTGAAAACTGCGCAGCCAATGGAACCGAACCCGAGGCGATCGCGTCCAACTTTCATATCGCGCAGGACAACACGGAAGGATCGCGATGACGACACCCGGGGGCGGACCGCTCACTACCGACTTCGACCTCATGACGGCCGTCGCAGCCAAGACGGATGCCCGCAATGAGGAGATCCGCGCGATGCTGCAGTCCTTTATCGGTCGGATGGGCAGCGTGCCGCCGTCGGTGTGGGGAGGTGTCGCTGCGGCGCGTTTCCGAGACGTCGTCGAGCGGTGGAACGCGGAGTCGATGAGACTTCATGCCGCTCTGCAGCGGATTGCGGAGACCATTCGCTACAACGAGGGAACCCTGCGTGAGGCCGGCGAAAGCCATTCGCATCAAATCGGTTCCGTCGCCACCAACCTGTAAGGAGCCTGGTCATGGATCATGTGCTGTCGTACAACTTCGACGAAATTGAATACACGGTGCGGCAGGATATTCACACGACCTCCGCGCGGTTGAACGCTGCACTTGACGATCTACGGGCTCAGATCGCGCCGCTTCAACACGTCTGGACGCGAGAGGCGGCGGAGGCCTATCGGGTAGAGCAGACACGCTGGGAGCAGGCGACGACCGCGCTCAACGAGATCTTGTTCAGTCTCGGCAATGCCGTTCGTGATGGCGCCGAGGATGTGGCTACCACCGACCGTACGGCCGCCAACGCGTGGGGTTATTGACGCCTCACGCCCAGGACCCTGTGCGGTCCCGTAGGGAGGGGAGCCCTCGGGACCGCACAGTCCTGTGTTGGCATCGTTTGCACACGCAAGAGCTGCCGCTTGAACACTGACAATCGAACAACACCCCGAACCTGACTTACTAGCCTTTTTGGCAGCGGGGCGAGCCCCGCAGCGGGGCGAGCCCCGTTCTGACGGGGGAGATCAGATGAGTGAATCGTTTACCGCTTACCGCGACAGGCTATTGAGCCGTCACGAGAACAGTGTCACGAATGCGTTGTCGACAGCCGGGGATGTGGTGATGTTGGGAGGTGTCGTCGCGGCTGTCGTTACTAGGCGCGTAGGAGTGGGCGTGATTGGAGTTGCGTCCGGCGCCGCGCTTGCTGCGGCAGCCCATCTATTCCAGCCCGGGACCTTACGGGAGGAGATCACCGCGATTCTGCGTCACCCGGTGTGGGCGGTGCGCGCAGAAGGCCATCGCATCTTCGGCCGTCGGCCCTAACGAACTGAACAGTTTGTCGCTGTCAGCACTCGCAGGCGATGCCGTCGTCATCGCGATCGAGTTTTGGGAGGTAATAGGGCGAATCCTGGGTGATGTTGCATACGCCGTCTGCCTTGGCTTGGCTGCAGTTGTTATATGGACCAGCAGCACCAGCTATTGGAGCTAACCCAATCGCGGCGGCTATGAGAAGAGCCGTTGGAACGAGGACACGAAACATGTTCACTCCGTTGTGATCTTGAAATGTGGGGAGAAGGACCCGCCGAGTGGGCCAGTCCGCAGCAAAGCTATCGAGATAGCGCGCGGAAGGAATCGGGAGTTTCCCTATGTTTGCGTTCGCTAAGACCTGCACCAGGGTCGTGCCACGGGGCACAAATGACAGCCGTGGTGCAGAACTCGGCGCTAGTGCGCGGCATTGGCCTCGAGCAGCACGGAATCCGGTGTTCGGGCCCGTCGTGGCCTGGTGACGCGTACGTTCCAGCTAATACGAAGCATTGGGGGAAACATGAACAAGTACGCAAAACTGTCGGGAGCGGCCGCTGTGGCAAGCCTCGGCGCGCTAGTTCCGCTGGCGCCGACGGCGACCGCCGACACCACACTGGTGCTCTTCGAGCACGACACCGTGCAACACCAGGTCGACCTCGCCGGGCCCGGACCGGGCCCGGGTGACCAATTCATCTTCGCCGGCGATGTGTTCGATCGGCCCGGCGGCGTGTTCCTCGGAACGACCGGCGGCAGTTGCACCACGCTGACCGGCAACGACAAGGCGGGCCAGACGACGTGCAACGGCACGTTCAACCTCGCCGGCGGCCAGATCGTATTCCAGGGCATAGTCGACACCGCCGCCCTGTTCGTGCGCGGTGACACAGTTCCGTTGTCCATCATCGGAGGCAACGGCATCTACCAGAACGCCCGCGGCAACGGGACCGTCCAGGTACCCCCCGATGTGCCCAACCAGACCGACGCGAACTTCGTCCTCAACATGGTGGGCTAGTCCCTAGCGAACGCGTTTTGACCTGCGAGGACGCCTGCAGGTAAGCTGCCTCGTTGGCGTGCGGTAAGCACGGGTCCTCGGGTCAATGTCGGTCGCCGAGGGGTCCTCACCGTCGACGCCTGACCGGCACCCGGGTCACCGGGGTCCAACCCGAGAAGAGAAGGTAAGCACTGTGCCTACGTACACGCCGAAGGCGGGTGACACCACGCGTTCGTGGTACGTCATCGACGCCACCGACGTGGTGCTCGGCCGGCTCGCCGTGGAAGCAGCCAAGCTGCTTCGCGGCAAGCACAAGCC
>JAVRPG010000391.1:0-4435 GCA_032162325.1 Mycobacterium sp.
GCTCGATGACCTCACCGTCGTCGTCGACTGCGCGCACGGCGCCGGGTCCACCGCCGCTCCGCGGGCGTACCGGGCGGCGGGCGCGAACGTCATCTCGATCAACGACAAGCCCAACGGGCTGATCATCAACGACGGCTGCGGGTCGACGCACATGGAGGGGCTGAAGTCGGCGGTGGTGTCCCACGGCGCCGACCTGGGGCTGGCGCACGACGGCGATGCCGACCGCTGCCTGGCGGTCGATGCCACCGGCCGGATCATCGACGGCGACGCCATCATGGTGATTCTGGCGATGGCGATGCGCGACGCCGGCGAGCTGGCGTCCAACACGCTGGTGGCGACCGTGATGAGCAACCTCGGGCTACATCTGGCCATGCGCGCGGTGGGCATCGAGGTCCGCACCACCGGCGTCGGCGACCGTTACGTGCTCGAAGAGTTGAGGGCGGGTGAATACACGCTCGGCGGTGAGCAGTCGGGGCACATCGTCATGCCGGCGCTCGGCACGACCGGAGACGGCATCGTCACCGGGTTGCGGCTGATGTCGAGGATGGCCCAGACGCGCTCGTCGTTGGCGGCGCTGGCCGAACCGATGCAGACACTGCCCCAGGTGTTGATCAACGTCCAGGTCGCGAACAAGGCCACGGTGGCCGACGCGCCGTCGGTGCGCTCGGCGGTGGCCGAAGCCGAGGCCGAGCTCGGCGACAGCGGCCGAATCTTGTTGCGGCCATCCGGAACTGAACAGGTCGTCCGCGTTATGGTCGAGGCCGCCGACGAAGACACCGCACGGCAGGTCGCCGTCCGGGTCGCCGAATCGGTCAGCAGCCAGCGCTGAATTCGCTGGAACCGGGCGGGGTTCGCCGGCGTCCAAGCGTGTATGGGACAACCTGACGTCGCCCGCGTCGACGTGGCGGCGCTGCACGCCGTCGCGCGCCAGTACGAGGCGGCCGCCGACATCGTCGAGGGCGCCGTGCGAACGCATCTGACCGGGCTTGTGTTCGACGGCGCCGCAGCGGGTCGGATGCACGTTGCTCGCGGTGACGCCCTACGCACAGCCGTCGATCACGTCGTCGCCCAACTCCGCCAGTGGTCGAGGGCCGCCGCCGAGATCGCCGCCGCGCTGCGTGCGTCCGCCGATCGGTACGCCGAGGCCGATGCCCGCGCCGCCCGGCGAGTGGGGTAGCGATGGCCGAAAAGTTCGACGTCGCATCACGTTTGGCCGAGGGGCGCCCCGCCGTCGACAACATCCAGACCTACGTGTGGGCCTGTCGTGTGCTGGGCTACGCCAATCCGGACCTGACGGTGCACGCTTCGCAGGTGAGCGACTGGTACGGCAGCGAGGATGGCCTTGATCTGCGGGCCCTCGACGCCGATTGCGCCGCGCTCGAGGCGGCGGTGGCCGCGACGGAGGACGCGCTGACGCGACAGGACGACCAACTCGGTGCGCTGTCCGCCGCCTGGCAGGGCCGCAGCGCGGACCTCTCGCGTGAGTTCTTGCACCGGCATGGCGAGGCATCGGCCGCGGCGGCGGCCGCCGTGCGCACCACTGCGGACGCGCTGGCCACGCTGCGCGACAACCTGTGGCACACCGTCGACGGAAAGGTCGCCGCGGCGATCACCACCGAGGGCCACGCTCCGGACGAGTGGCTGGCCGCCGCGCAGACCGTGACGACGGGTGCAGGTGATCGCGCGGCCGCCAGTGAACGGATCGACCAGGAGGTGAAGCCGTTCGTCGACAACGACATTCGCGCTGACTGGCTGGCGGCGATGCGGTCCGCGATGGCCGCGGTGACGGACTTGTACGACGCCGCGACGGCCGAGCTCACCGCCGAGCCGGATGCGGTATTCGAGGTGCCCGGTGAAATCGGTCCATCGTGGACGCCGCCACTGCGTGACGACGACGTCGCCACGGTTCCCGCCGCTGCGAGTTCGGTATTGCCGCCTTTCGTTGCGCCGTCGTGGAGTACACCTCCCGCGCCGTCACCCATGCCGGCGCCGCCAGTACCCCCACCGATGCCACCACCGCCTGTGCCGCCGGTCGACGCGGGTACGACCGCCCCCGCAATGGCGGCACCGCCTTCGGCGCCGTCACTCGGCGGGCTGCCGGACGTCGGCGGTGGCCTGTCGGGACTCGGACAGCAGCTTGCCGATGCGTTCGGCGGCCTGCTCGGATCGGCCGACGAGGCATTGGCGGATTCAGCCGGCATCGATGAGCCCGTCGATGACGTCGACGATGTTGACGACAACTTGGATGACGACCCAGAAGATGACGAGGAATCCGTCGAGCCCGCGACCGATCCGGAAGGGGAGCCTGCCGCCGAGGAACCTGTCGAGGCACCGGTCGTCGAGGAACCTGTCGTCGAGTCCGCCGACGGCTGCGAACAGGCTGGCCCGCCCGCCCCGGTCGACCCGCCGCCGTCGGAGCCGGCACCGACACCCGTCCCGGTGCCGCCGCCACCGGAGCCTGCCCCGCCGCCCAGCGCCGAGGCCGTCGCCGAAACCCCGTGTGAGATTGCGGCCGACGAACTGCCGCAGGTGGGCGGGTAACCGCGAGTAGCGTCCATCGGTGTGAAATTGCGCATGCCGGAGCGCGCGTTCCTGTTCACGTTGGGAGCGGCGGCCTCGCTGACCGGCGATCACAGCCACGTGGCGACGGGCACCACCGAATATCTGACCGACGCGGTTCCGTTCATCTGGAGCAGCCCGATCTGGTTCCCGCTCCTCGTGGGGGTGGCGACGGCGTCACTGGCCGAACTGCGGCTGCGTCTGCGGGCTCCACGGACGTCGGTCACCGCGCGTCAGGGCCTGGCTGGTGTCGCGGCCGTCATCGGGATCTACATCATCACTGCACTTGAGCACGCGGCACCCGCCGTTCCGGTGATGGTGTTGATCTATGCGCTCGCGGCGATCACCTGGTGCGTCCTTGGCGACGGTCCCGGCGCCGTCTGCGGTGCGCTCGCCGCGATCGGCGGGCCGATCGTCGAAGCCGTGCTCGCCGAGGCCGGAGTGTTCCGCTATGCCGACGACTCGGACGCGTTGTTCGGGGTGGCGCCGTGGCTGCCCGCGCTGTACTTCGCGTTCGGCGTTGTGGTGGCCGTGCTCGCTGAAATCGCCGCGAAGGACCGCCAGCTGAGCGTCAGATCGTCTGTTTCCGGCACGCCAGCGCCGCGCTGACGAACGCGTCGCGAGCCGGGTTGTCGGTCGCCGCATCCCAGATCAACGTCACCTGGCTCGGACCGATGTCCTCAATCGGCAGCACCCGAACATCCGGCCTGCGGTAGAACGCCGTCGTCGAGCGCGGCAGGATCACGAAACCTGCTTGCGCGGCAACAAGTTCCAGCTTCTCCTCCACGGTGTGCGCCATCTGGCCCGGGCGGCGGTGTTCGGGGGTGGCGATCGCATACCACTCCGGCAGTGTGGCCGGGTCCTGCAGCAGCCGCCTGGATGCCAGGTCGGCCAGCCGCACGGGGCGCTTCTTCTTCGCCAGTGGATCGGCGGCAGGCAAGATGACGTCGCGCGGTTCCTCCAGCAGCGGTGCGGTGCCCAGCCCGTGACGGTCGATGGGCTCGCGCGCGTACACCACGTCGACATCACCGCTGCGGACCACGTCGACCTGCTCGGCCCACCCGACTTGCACCACGACGGCACGCCGCGACGGGTCATCATCTTCGAACGCCGCGGCGGCGGCCGTCGCCAACAGGCCGGGCATCACGCCGACGGTCACCGTCGCGGTCGGCTCGGCAACTCGAAACAGCCGCTGCTGCAATGCTTTCGACTCGGCGAGTAAGAAGCGCGCATCCTTGAGTAATTGTTTGCCCGCGGCGGTCAACCCAGTTCCGCGCGAGTCGCGGGCGAGCAGCTGCACGCCGAGGTCATTTTCGAACGAGCGGATCTGGCGCGACAGCACCGGCTGTGCGATGTGCAGCCGCTCTGCGGCGCGGCCGTAGTTCAGTTCTTCGGCGACTGCCACGAAGTAGCGGAGTTTGCGCATGTCGAGGTCGGGCGACACCATACCCCGAGGGTATCGCGCCCGCGACGAAAATGGTCTTGGACGGTTCATCCAATCCGGCGGAGAGTGGATGCATGAGTCTGAAGAACGCGCGAGTCCTCGTCATCGGCGGCACCTCCGGCATTGGCCTGGGTGTCGCGTACGCAGCAGCCGAACGCGGTGCCATCCCGATCGTGGCGTCGCGCCAGCAGTCCAGCGTCGACCGTGCCCTCTCCGAACTACCCGAACATGCCCGCGGGGCCACCATCGACCTCAGCGACCTGTCGGCACTGGACCGGCTGGCCGTCGACATCGGCGACATCGAGCACCTCGTGTTCACCGCGGGCGAGTCACTCGAACTGGCGCCGCTGTCCGACCTCACCCCGGAGGTCATCACACGCTTCTTTCAGACCCGGTTCGTCGGGGCGCTGACTGCGGTGCGCGTGTTCGGGC
>JAVRPG010000392.1:0-3203 GCA_032162325.1 Mycobacterium sp.
TGAACCGCCCGCTGAACACCAGGTCCTTGGCCTTGCTCTCGCCGGCCGTACGCGCGAGGCGGGCGGTGCCGCCCTGTGGCACCCGGCCCGCCAGGATCTCCGTCGCGCCGAACTTCACGTTGTCGCCGGCCACTCGCCAGTCCGCGGCCAGCGCCAGGTTCAGCCCCCCGCCCAGCGCATAGCCGGTGATGGCCGCGACGGTCGGCTTCGGGATGGCGGCCAGCGCGTCGACGGCCTCCCGGCACACGCGCGCGGCGACCTCGGTTTCGTCGGCGCTCAAGGTGCGCAGCTCGGGCATGTCGTCGCCGGCGGAAAAGATCTCGTGACCGCCGAACAGGATGACGGCGCAGATGTCGTCGCGGCGGTCGAGATCGGCTGCCGCAGAGACGATCTCGCGGTACAACTGGCGCGTCAGCGCATTGGTTGGCGGTCGCGACAGCAACAGCGTGGCGATGCCGGGCTGTTCATCGCTGGTGTGGACGGAAACGAACTCGTTCATGCAAGCGGCGTATCGGGGCCGTAGCCATCAGGCGCGCGGTGGTTGCGGGCGTTGTTGTAGCGGTCGCTGTCGAAGAACTCGATCTCCCAGCTGCCGTTCCTCTCGGCAAGATGCGGCTCGACGGCGACGATCCGACGTTCCACGGCGAGCACTTCGGCGACATTGCGCCCGGCCAGCGAGTCCAGCTGGGTCCACGTCGGCGGCAGCAGGAACGTCCGTGACTCCGCGAAATCCTCGAGCGCTTCGGAGGGCGTGATCCAGTCGGCACGGTCGGTTTCGGTGTTGTCGCCGTCGGCGCGCTGGCCTTCCGGCAATGCCCCGACAAAGAAGTAAGTGTCGTAGCGGCGGGTGCGCTCTTCTTTGGGCGTCACCCAGTTCGCCCACGGCCGCAGCAGATCCGCCCGCAGCACGAGGCTCTCGCGACGCAGAAAGTCCCCGAACGACAACGAGTGGTCCGCCAAGGCCAGCCGGGATTCGCGATAGATCGACGCGTCGCCGACGATGCCATCCGGGTCGTCGGCGGGCCCGGCGAACAGCACTCCGGATTCCTCGAACGTCTCACGGGCCGCGGCACACACCAACGCCTCGGCGAGGTCGGGCGCTACGCCGAAACGGTCCGCCCACCACGTCGCTTCGGGGCCGAACCAGGCGACGTCGGCGTTGCGGTCACGGTCGTCGACGCCACCACCGGGGAACACCATCACACCGGCGACGAAGTCCATCGCCGAGTGCCTCCGCATCAGAAACACCTTGATGCCCTCGGCGGTGTCGCGGAGAAGCATCACCGTCGCGGCCGGCCGGGGCACCAACGGGTCTTCGGTCGTCATGTCCGCCTCCTGTGCGCTGCGCGGGTTCTGGTGCGACGGGCGAAGTACCGCCCGTCGATGACCTCGAGTGCGATCGACTGGCCGAACGCCGTGGACAGGTTCTCGGCGGTCAGCACATCCGGAAGCAGTCCGGAGTCGACCACCTTGCCTTCGGACAGGATCAGGCAGTGCGAGAACCCCTGCGGGATCTCCTCGACGTGGTGGGTGACAAGCACCAGCGCCGGAGAGTCGGCGTCGGCGGCCAGGTCGGCCAGCCGCGCCACCAGCTCCTCGCGGCCGCCGAGGTCCAGCCCGGCGGCGGGTTCGTCGAGCAGCAGCAGCTCGGGGTCGGTCATCATCGACCGTGCGATCAGCACCCGCTTGCGCTCACCTTCAGAGAGCGTGCCGTAGGTGCGCTCGGCGAGGTGCTCGGCGCCGACGCTTTCCAGCATGTCGATTGCCTGGCCGTAATCGACGTCGTCGTAGCGCTCGCGCCAGCGGCCCATGACGGCGTAACCGGCGGAGACCACCAGGTCGCGCACCACTTCCTCCTCGGGCATGCGCTGGGAGAGCGCCGAGCTGCTCAGCCCGACACGCGACCGCAGTTCGGACATGTCGGCGCGGCCCAGCCGCTCGCCGAGCACGAACGCCGTGCCCGACGACGGATGCTCCATGGCCGCGGCGATGCGCAGCAGCGATGTCGTGCCTGCCCCGTTCGGCCCGATGACCACCCAGCGTTCGTCGAGTTCGACCGACCAAGTGACGGGCCCGACCAGAGTCTGGCCGCCGCGCCGCAGTGTGACCTTGGCGAAGTCGATAAGCAGGTCAGGGTCGGCTGCATCTGCTGCGTCTTCTCCGGCGTCTGGCACCCGCCCATCGTAGTGGCGCGATTTCGGCCCAATCGCTAGGCGACGCCCCAACCCGCGACGCCGTTGACGATCACCCGGTCGGCATTGCCGACCGTGCCCGCCACCAGTTCGGAGTTGCGCTGGTCCGTGGTGGCCACCCAGGCGCGTGCCTCCTCGGGCGTCTTTCCGAATTCGACGTGGCGCGCGACGAGGCGTTCGATCCGCTCGCGCTCGTCGCTTGCGACGAACCAGACAGCATCCATCGCGCGACGGGCCCGTGCCCAGTGGGGATGGTCGAGGAGCAGATAGTTGCCCTCGGTGACGACGAGACGCGCGGACGGCAGCACGACGAGCGCCGCCGCGAGCGGCTGTTCCAGCGTGCGGTCAAAGCCTGGGACGTACACCGGGTCGTCGACTTCCCGCTTCACCCGCTCGAGCAGATGCGCGTAACCGGCCGCGTCGAACGTGTCTGGGGCGCCCATGCGGTCGCGTGCACCGATCCGGTCGAGCTGGGCGTCGGCCAGGTGGAAGCCGTCCATCGGAACGTGCGCGACCCAATCGGCGCCCTTAGCAGCCCCGATGCGTTCCAGCAGCAGGTCGACGAGGGTCGACTTGCCCGCTCCGGGGCTGCCTGCGATGCCCAGAACCGCGCGCGACCGGTCTCCGACCAGCGCGACGGCCTCGCGTGCCAGCAGATCCGCGATGGTCACGTGCCGAGTGTCGGTCAGGACGCGTCGCAATACTCGCGCGGCTCGCGACTTTGGCGTGAAAACCTGCGCCTGCCGCTTGTTTTCACGCCCAAATCGCTGGCGTCGGCGACAGATGCCCATCCGCTGACCGCCAACACGCGCTTGGGCGTGATGCGCACGAACAGTTGCACGAGCGGACCAATGCCGAACGCGTACAACACGGTGCCGACGCCCACCGTCCCGCCGAGAAGCCAGCCGACGGCCAGCACAGTGGCTTCGATCGACGTGCGGACCAGCCGCACCGACAGGCCGGTGCGCACCACGAGTCCGGTCATCAGGCCGTCGCGCGGGCCGGGGCCCA
>JAVRPG010000393.1:0-6179 GCA_032162325.1 Mycobacterium sp.
CTCGGCCGCACAGGAGGGATCCACGCGAGCGGCCGGAAAGTTGTTGAGCCTCGTCGAGAGTCCCCGCCGCAATGAGGTTCTCGACGCACTCGGCGCGACAACGCCGCCCCGCGTTGTTGGCGTGACAGGTCCGCCGGGCGCGGGAAAGTCGACGACCGTAGGGGCGCTCGTGGGTGCCTACCGCGAGCGCGACATGCGCGTCGCAGTGCTTGCCGTCGACCCGTCGTCGCCGTACAGCGGGGGAGCGCTGCTGGGTGACCGGATCCGAATGGCCGCGCATATCAATGACGTCGACGTGCTCATCCGATCTGTCGCGACTCGTGGGCACCTGGGAGGGCTGGCGGCGGCGGTGCCTGCCGCCATAAGGCTGCTGTCGGCGTTGTGGTACGACCTGATCGTGTTGGAGACAGTCGGCGTCGGGCAGTCGGAGATCGAGATCGCCGCGGTCGCCGACCCGACGGTCGTAATCCTCAATCCCGGTGCGGGCGACGCGGTTCAGGCGGCCAAGGCGGGCCTGCTGGAGGTCGCGGATATTGTGGTCGTGAACAAGGCCGACCGTGACGGCGCCGATCAGACGGTGCGGGACCTTCGCGCCGAGACGAAGGCGCCGATCCTGAAACTCGTTGCCGCACAAGGCGAGGGCATCGCAGAACTCGTCGAGGCGATCGACGAGTTTCACCGTGCCGATACACCTGAGCGACGCGCCGCGCGTGCCCGTGCACAGATTCTGTCGCTGGCGCAGACCCAGCTGCGCAACCATCCCGAAGTAGATCGCCTGGCCGAGGCGGTCGCGGAGGGCCGATGCGATCCCTACACCGCCGCAGAGCAGCTCTTCGCGGTCCCCGCCGAAGAATGAACCCACGCCACCACCTCGAGAAGAAAGCAGGGCAGTTTGTCCAGTCAACGGGAAGTATTGGTAATTGTTGGCGCCGGTGGCATGGGCCTCTCGGTGGCGCGCCGCAGCGGCGGAGGGCGTGTCATCGTGCTCGCCGACGTCAGTGAAGCTCAATTGGAAAGGGCCGCTGAACAGTTAGTGGTCGACGGTCACAACGTCGTCACCCTGCGGGTCGACGTCACGTCGCAGAGTTCCGTTGCCGAGCTGGCGGATTTCGCCGGTTCGTGTGGCCGGCTCACCCACGTCGTCCACACGGCCGGACTCTCGCCACTGCAGGGCTCGGTGGAAGCCGTCCTGGCTGTCGACCTGCTCGGTGTCGCGTTGACTCTGGACGAATTCGGCAAGGTCATCGAGCCCGGCGGAGCGGGCGTCATCATCTCGAGCATGGCGGCCCATTTCTACCCGCCGATGGATCCAGGCGTCGAGCTGCAGCTGGCCACCGCTCCAGCCGATGAGCTGCTGAACCTGGAAGCCTGCGCACCGGCCGTCATCGCCAGCAGCCAACAGGCGTACCCATTCGCCAAGCGAGCCAATCAACTTCGCGTGGCCGCCGCCGCCGGTACCTGGGGGCGACGCGGCGCCCGAATCAACTCCATCAGCCCGGGCATCATCTCCACCGCAATGGGGCGGCAGGAACTCGAGGGGGATTCGGGTCAGATGATGCGGGCCATGGTCGACAGCTCCGCGACGGGACGGGTTGGCACGCCGGACGACATCGCCGCCGCCGCCGACTTCTTGCTGAGCCCCGCAGCGTCATTCATCACCGGGATCGACCTGCTCGTCGACGGCGGCGTCGTCGCCGCGGTTCGAACCGGCACCGTAGCGCTCACCGGCGCGAACAGCTCGCCGTGACTCGGCCCGTGCTTATTCCGCGGCCGAGCGCCTGATCGTTGTGCCTGCCGAGCCCTCAGTCAGTTCGGGCAGATCGAGGATCCGGCGCGTCATATGCACCAGCTGAGAGCGCAGAGTGTCGTCGTCGACATCCGCGATCAGCGGGTGCATGACGGCGACGCTGATGGCGCTCGACAGCATCGCCGCGTGGAAGCGCGCCTCGACACCCGCCTCTGTGCCGAGTAGCGCGGCGTAGAGACGTTCGATGAAGCGTTGAAACGGCTCATGTTCGGCCTGCAGCCGGATGATCACCGGATCGAACTGCAGCACGCTGACCACACCGCGCCGTTCGATGGCCTGGTCGATCATCCGGTCGAGTAGAACCTCCCGCGCCCGCAGGCCGTGCCCCTCGGCCTCCGCCGCCTCCAACGCGTCTTCTATCCGACCGAGTTCGCGCTCGGTGATCGCGATGACGATCTTTTCCTTGGTTTTGAACTGGCGGTACACGGCCGCCTTCGTCACGCCCATGGCGTCGGCGATCATCTGCAGCGACGTCCCACTGACACCGCGCTCGGCGATCAATTTCATTGCGGCGTCGAGCACTCGAGTCTGCGCTGCCGTACGCGTGATCTCACTGAACCGCCTGGTCTGTGTGGACACCACACCCCGAGGGTAGCGGACCATTGACCATCTAGTTGCCGATCGGCTACCGTGCCAAGTGGCCGATCGGCAACTAGGCCAGTGTGCAGAGGGAGCGCCAGAATATGGACTTAAGGCCCCAATGGATAAGCCTGTGGCTGGTTCCGTTCTTCGGAGCCATCCTGCTGCTCGTGTTCGTGGCGTTTCCCGGATTCCTGCCGCCCATGTCGCCGGAGATGACGGCTGAACAGGTCGCCGATTTCTACGCGCAGAACACGACCATGATCCGGTTCTCCATGATCGTCTTCAATCTCTGCGCCATCATGCTGATCCCGTTCTTCATGGTGATCGTGGTGCACATGAAGCGCATGTCGCTGCCGAGCCACGTCCTGGCGTACAGCTACCTCGCCGCCGCCGCGACGGGGGCAACACTGTTCGCCATCGCCGACATCTTCTGGCTGATTGCGGCGTACCGGCCGACCCGCGATCCGCAGCTCATCCTCCTTCTGAACGACATGGCCTGGCTCGTCTTCATCGCGCCGGTTGGCGCGGTCGTCGTGCAGAATCTGTGTCTCGCGCTGGCGGTTTATCTCGACGCGCGCCCCCAGCCGATCTTTCCGCGCTGGGTCGCCTACTTCAGCCTTCTGACGGCCGTGGCGATGACGCCTGCCGTATGCGCGGTCATCTTCAAGAGCGGACCGCTCGCCTGGGACGGCTTCGTCTCCTTCTGGGTGCGGATCGGCGCGTTCGCCTTGTATATCGCAGTCATGTTCTTCGTCGTGCGAGCGGCCATCTCGCATCAGGCCGCGGAGGAAGCGGTGGAAAGCGAGCCTTCCCTGGGGATTACGGACGCAAAGGTCGCGCAGTGAGCGCAGTGTCGACGGAGCCGGCTGTCATCGAAAAGGCCGCGCCCGCCTGGACGCGCAGGCCCAAGATCGATCAGTGGATCTGTTGGTGGACGATCCCCATCTTCTACAACCTCTTCGGGCTGATCTTCGTCGTGCTCACCCGGGTGATGCCACCGCCAAGGCCGGACATCACCCCGGAGCAGATCGTCGCATTCTTCGAAACCCATTCGCTGACGATCCGCATCGGCTTCGGCATGCTGATGTTCTTCATCGGATTCGCGAGTGTGGCCAACGGTCTTATCGCGCTGCAGATCAAGCGAATGTCGGTCAGCCCGGTGTTCGCATATGCGTACATCGGATCATTGGTCGTCGGCGGCATCCCGGGATGTCTGCTCCCGGCATTCGCCTTCGTGGCGGGCGCCTTCCGGCCCGATCGTGATCCACAGATCATGGTGATGCTCTACGACTGGTGCTTACTGTCGTTCGTCGGATCCCTGGGGTGCTTCTGCACCCAGAACATGGTCTTAGCGCTCGCGATCTTCTTGGACCGCAACGAGATCCTGCCGAAGTGGCTGGCATACATCTCGATCTGGATGATCGTCACCGAACTTCTCGCCGGGCCGGTATTCATCTTCAAGTCGGGACCGTTGGCGTGGAACGGCTCGATCAGCTTCTACGTCGGTACCGCGGTGTTCGTGGTGTGGGAATTCGCCATCATCCGCTTGCTCTACGTGGCGATCAAGAACCAGTCGCCGGCCGATCAGATTCAGGACCGAGGACGGGTATGGCGAACACGCAAACCGCCGAGGTGAACGCCGGCGGCACGAAGGCCCGGGCACACCTGCCGAGCAACAAAGACATGTGGGTCTTCGTGCTCGGCGACCTGGTGATCTTCTCGACCTACTTCATCATCTTCATGATCTATCGCCACCAGGAGCGGCAGCTGTTCCTGGAGTCGCAACAACATCTGAGCCTCAACATCGGTGTCGTCAACACCCTTGTCCTGCTGGCGAGCTCGTGGTTCGTCGCTCAAGGCGTTCAACTGACACGGGCGGGTGATTACGAACGAGCGGTACGGCTGACCGTCGGTGGCGGCCTGTGCGGCGTGGCGTTCATCCTGCTGAAGGCATACGAATGGTCCTCGAAAATCGGCCAGGGCATGACCTTCCCGAGCAACGACTTCTTCATGTTCTATTACATGCTCACGGGCGTTCACTTGTTTCACGTTGCACTGGGCCTGGTGTTCTTGGGCGTCGTGTTCCGCGAACTTCGCAACCCGAAACTGCGGCGCGTCTCGATGGTGGAGACGGGAGCAACCTACTGGCACATGGTCGATCTGCTGTGGATCGTGATATTCGCGCTGCTTTACGTGATGAGGTGACGATGACGACCACCAAAGCCCGGGCCATCACCTACGTATGGATCCTTCTGTCCGCGCTCACGATCGTGTCATGGTTCCTGGGACCAGCCCGCACGCACGGCCCTGTTGCCGCCAGCGTTCCGATTACCGTCGCCGTTCTGGCGATGGCGTTGATCAAGGCACGCTTCATAATTCGGCACTTCATGGAGGTGCGCACCGCGCCGTCATGGCTCCGTATGGCCACCGACGGCTGGCTCGTCGCGCTGTGGGGCGCATTGTTGGCGATTTATCTGTGGTGACTCCCCGGCGAGCAGACGCAAAGTCGCCTCGACACGCCGGTGAATGGGTGATTTTGCGTCTGTTCGCGCTAGGAACGCGCTGAGACGGCCAGGCCAGCGCGGTAGCCGAACACCATTGCGGGACCGAGCGTCCCGCCGGCACCGCCGTACCTCTTGCCGGTTGCACCGGCCATCGCATTGCCTGCCGCGTACAGACCCGTAATCGGCGAGCCGCTGACATGCAGGACCGGCCCTCGCTGTCCGTGCGTGGGCCACCCTTGGTGCCCATTGCACCGATCGACACCGACACCGCGTAGTACGGGGCGGTGTCGATGGGACCCAGTGTCTTGCCCGATGTGGTCGTTGCCTTGTCGTCGCCCCAGTACCCGTCGTAAGCGCTTGAGCCGCGGCCGAAGTCGGGATCGGACTCGTGGCCGACGTTGTCGTTCCACACCGCGAGCGTGCGTGCCAGGCCGTCGGCGTCGATGCCGGTCTTGGTGGAAAGTTCTGCGAGGTCGGCCGATGGCGAGAACCAATCCGCGGCAGGCTCGCCGGGCGCCCCACACCGAGGAAGCCGTAGCGTTTGAGATGAAGCGAGTCGAACACGATCTACGCCGGGTCGTTCGCGTACCCGTCGCGTGGGTCGAGGTACTGGAACGGGCCTGCCATACGCCGAGCGTCAGGCCGTCACCGCCAGACGAGCAGTGGCGACGTATTCAGAACAGTGGCAGCCCGGGGTCCAGCCCCAGCCGAACGCGGCCGGCGGCCTCGAGGAACTGCGTGGACTGGTTGGCGTGCTGCAGTGCCGCCATGCCGTCGCGGAAGTAGCGTTCGATCGGATTGCCGCGGTACAGCGCCGACGAAGACGCCAGCTCGTACATCGCCACCAGCGCTTCCCTGCTCATCTGGGCGGCGTGGGTCATCGCGGCGCGCAGCAGTGCTCGCTGTTCGAGCGTGACGGTCTCCCGGCGCTCCGCGGTGGTCTGCAGCGATTCCGCGGCGGACAAGAGCAGCAGCCGCGCGGCGTGCAGAGCCGTCTCGGACTTTGCGAGGGTGTATTGCGTGCGCGTGGCCTCCGCGATGGTGCCGCCCGCGATGGCTTTTTTGCCGGACGCCAGCTTGACCATTTCGTCGATCGCGCTCTGCGCGACGCCGATGACGACCGCCGTGCATCCGGGGAAGACCAGCGCCGGAAAGAAGCCCCGGTAGAGCTTCCGGTCGATCCTGGCCGGGGTGTCCAGCGACGGCGTCACCAGATCCGTTGGGATGAAGGCGTCTTCGACGAGCACGTCATTGCTGCCGGTGCCGCGCATCCCGCTGACGTTCCA
>JAVRPG010000394.1:0-5562 GCA_032162325.1 Mycobacterium sp.
GAGGTGTCGGGAGCCCTTTCGCGAGTCGGCTCCCCCGACGCCATCGTCTTGAATCGACAGAGAAAGGTTGGCACCTTCGGCTCCAACGCGCACACTCACTTCAGACGCTTGTGCGTGCTCCGCCACGTTGGTGAGTGCCTCCGCCACAACGTAATACGCCAGGAAGACGACCCGATTGCGGCCCTGTTCACCAGCATGTGCACCGTCACTCCCGCGGCGGCCAGCTTTTGGGCCAGCTCGGCCGCGGCCGCCGGGACCGCGAGATCCGCTGTCATGCCCGATGCACCTCTTCGTTGGAACGCGGCCGCACCGGCGTCGGATCACGCCACAGGGATACGGGCCACGGCCTCAATCTCGATGAGATAACCAGGGGCGAAAAGGGTTTGGACGCCGACGAGCGCACTCGCCGCGCACCGTCGGGTCCCAGCGTGCAGCGGACCCATTATCAGCGGCACAACCTCCGGGCGGTAGTCGACGACAAAGATCGTTTGTTTAATGAGATGGTCGCGGGTCGTGCCCGCCGACGCGAGCGCGATGTCGAGGTTATGCACGACCTGCTCTGCCTGCTTGGCGTAGTCGCCGTCGCCCACCAGGTTGCCGTCCTTGTCCCAGGCCACCTGCCCGGACGTATAGACGAGTCTGAGGTCGGGCACAGTCACTACGTGGGTGATCACTCCGGGCAGTGCGTGCAAACCTCGCGGGTTGGCGTCGATAAGCGTCATTCGTTTTCTCCTTTATTGTGGCGCGGAGGCGATTTCAGCGACATTGGGAAGCGGCGGTGACGGGATTGGCTAAGAGCTGGGCCGACATCCACTATCTCGGTCTCGGCTAGTCCGCCGGTGTCGCCACTGAGATACGAGCTTCGGCGAGGAACTTCAGTAGGTAGGTGTTCACCTCGTCAGGTCGTTCCTCTTGGGGCAGGTGCCAGCAGTCAGGAATCGCGACCGTGCGTAGGTCGGGGGCGATGTCAGCCCAAATCGCCGCAACGTCATAGGCTCTGCCCACCCATTCGAAGTCCGCGCCCCACAGCGCAAGCACCGGGCACCCCAGCTTGACGTCTTGGTCTTCGGTGTCCTGCGCGACGTCTTCGGCGCCGGCGCGGTAGTCGTTGCAGGCGCCCATCACAGCGCCCGGTTGCTGATAGGCGCGCACGTATTCTGCTATGTCGTCTGTCGTCATCAGCTGCGGGTCGTGGGACCAGTGCGTGAAGAAGTAGCGCAACCAGATCTCCTCGCGTCCTGCGATCAGCGCTTCCGGCAGATTCGGTACCGCATTGAACAGAAACCACCACTGTCCGCGGGCGATCGGGCCGTCGATCGTCTCGAAGAGCACACGGGTGGGAATGTTGTCGAGCACCGCGAGCCGCTCGACGAAGTCGGGGTAGTCCTTGGCCAGACGTAAGCCCACCCGCGCGCCCCGGTCGTGCCCGATCACGGCGGCGCGGTCGTGTCCCAGGGCCGCCATCAATGCGCGGATGTCGGCGGCCATGGTGCGTTTGTCGTAGCCGGTATTTGGCTTCTCGGTGTAGCCATAGCCACGAAGATCGGGCGCGATGACGGTGTAAGACTGTGCAAGCACGGGGATCTGATGGCGCCAGGCATACCAAAACTCCGGGAAGCCGTGCAGCAGAACCACCGGCGGCCCTTGCCCGGCGGTCACGTAGTGCTGATCCAGGCCGTTAGCCGTCAAGCGGTGATGGGTGACATCGACTGTATCCATACGTACTCCCTGAAGTTATTCCTGCAAGCGGCTAGCGCGGCCGATCCGACTGTTACCTTTCAGACGACCCAAGCTCGGGCATCCGAAGTTCACACGGGATCTCGACAGATATGGCGGTCCCGTTTCCGGCCTGACTGGAGATCTGCATGTGGCCGCCGAGTGCCTCGACTCGGTCCATCAGGCCGGCAAGTCCTGACCCCTTGCCCGTATCGGCTCCTCCGATTCCGTCATCTCGCACCTCGAGACGAAGCTTCACACCGTCGGTTTCGGTGTACACATTCACCTGGGATGCGTGTGCGTGCTTCGCGGCGTTCGTGAGTGCTTCGGCAACGACGTAGTAGGCGGCTACTTCGGCAGCTTCCGGAAGCCGTCGGTTAACGCCGAGGTCGAGTTCGACCGGGATGGTGGAGCGGCGTGCCAATGTCTTCAGGGCTGGGCCCAGCCCGCCGTTGGACAGGATCGCCGGGTGAATCCCATGTGAGATCTCTCGAAGGTCCGCCGAGAGGCCGGCCAGATCGTCGACAACACGGACGATCTGTTCTTCGGCCGCCTGCGGGTCGGACGGCAGAGAAGCCGCTGCCGACCGTAGCAGGAGGTCTAACGCGACGAGCCGTTGCTGGGCGCCGTCATGCAGATCGCGCTCGAAACCGCGTCGGGCAGCATCGGCGGCCGCCACGATGCGCGATCGGCACGCGCTGAGTTCGGCGCGGTTCTCCGCGTCGGCGATGGCGGTGGCAACCATGTCCGCGAATTCGGTAACCCGCGCCTCGGTGTCCGACGGCAGGGGCTCAGGCTGCGACCCACCCACCATAGCGACGCCCCACACGCGCCCCGCAACGACGACAGGGGCTCCCACGCCCGAGCGGATGCCCAACTTACGCATACGAGCGGCGGTAGAACCGGCTGCATGGTGGTAGTCGATCCGGGCAGCGCGGCCGGTGCGCAGCACGATCGCCGCGAGGTTCTGACCTTCCAGGGAAAAGCGCTCGCCGACGGTCATGTCTATCAGGCCGGCCTCGTCGTGGGCGGCGAGCAGCAGGCATGCGCCGTCGGCCTGGTAGCGAAGCAGAGCCGAGATGGACACGCCTAGAAACCGGGCCAGCTCCATTGCCACGCTGGAGAACACGTCAGTCGGGGTGACCCCACGGGTGACCAGAGTCGCCACCCGACGCAACGCGGCTTGCTGCTCGGCGAGCACGCTGAGCTGGTCTCGGCTGGCTTCCGCCTCGCGGCGGCGTTGATTTGCCTCGACCGCGCGCGATCGAGCAAGGCCTGCGAGAGTATTGGCGAACAGCGCGGCGACCAAAAAGACAAGGACTGCCACCGCATCCCGGGCTTCGGCTGGGAGGAAGCTGCCGCGAGTGACGAGATGATGAAAGTAGACATAGACGACTGCGCTGGCCAGCGATGTCATCCCGCCGAGCCTGAATCCCCAGATACTGGCGCCCACCAGCACCCCCAGCAGGAAGACCACGCCGAAGATGTTTCCGGGGGCCATCTGCTTGAGCAGATATACAACAAGGCTCTCCGCAGCGATCAACGTCGCGGCGACCACGAGGCCCAGCGATAGGGACGGGGCCGTCGCTGGCCCTAGCAGGGACAACAAGCGTGCGCGCATAGGTGCAATCCGAGCGTGCGCAACAGAACAGCCCTCTGCAGAAGTCGCACCGCGCATCCTGCCGGGCAGCGGCGACCAATTAGCAACTCGCACTGGGTATTCCGTCCCGTCTAGATCTCGGTCTTAGCGTTAGGCCAGGTAGTCGTGCACCACTTGTCCTGTTTGGAGGGTGACGTCGGACACCGTGTGGGTGACAGACACGATCTCCCGCACCGGAAGCTCGGCCAGGGGCGCCAGTGCGTGCGGGTGGAGGTCCAGTGTTCCGGGGCCTGTGTAGGCCTCTTTGACCACGACATCGGCATAGTCGAACCTGACGAGTTCGACGATTCTCGGTGTCCCATCGACATGCGGCATGATTTTCAGCACGACGCCGGGCGAGCCGGCGGCCCGTTCAGCGTCGTCCGGCTGCATCGTCTGGTGCCCGTAGCCCATCGTCGCCCGGGCCACCAGGGCACCGCTGTAGTTGAGGGTGCCGACGAGGGTGTCGTTGTGCAGGCTGACCATCGGCGCGCCGAATTTCTTTGGCAGCCCCCACCATTCGCGGCCCTGCAGGACCGCGGCTACGCTGCCCGCGTACATTGACGGCCGGAAGAGGAGCGGCTCACCGTTCAGTTCGGTACTGATGCTCTGTGCGACCTCGTAATAGTCGCCGAGCTTGGGCGCCCTCATGAAGAGGAAAGCGATGCTGACCAACGGATCGGTGACGGTCAGCGGTTCGGGTACCAGCGCGGCGACCTTGTCGAAGTCGGAGCGGTAGGTGACCGTCAGCGAGACACGGTCGAGAAACCTGTCCGGGGGCGGCGGGTATGCCGGACTTGTCAACGGCATCGCGAAGGCCCGATCGACGACGTCCGCTGCCGGAATGGTGGTTGCCATCACTTCTCCTTTGGGTGATCTGGTTACTGCCTTCACGGCGTCAGCCGGCGACGAAGCGCTGACGCAACTCGCCGATCCCTTCGATGGTGCTGACCAGCTCGTCGCTCGGGGCAAGCCAGCGCTGGGGGGTGCGGCCGAGCCCGACACCGGGCGGAGTGCCGGTGAAGATCACGTCTCCAGGCAGCAGGGGCAATACCGCCGACAGCCTGGCGACGAGCGCCGGGACGGGGAAGATGAGGTCGTTGGTGCGGGCATGCTGGACCCGTTCACCGTTGACCGCGCAACCCAATTCGAGATCGTCGGGGTTGTCGAATTCGTCGGGGGTCACCAACCAGGGCCCGATCACCGAGAAGCCGGGATAGGACTTGGCGAGGCTGAACTGCGGGGACGGTCCCTCCATCTGGCCGATCCGCTCGGAGATGTCCTGGCCCACGGCCAGGCCGGCGACGTGGCTCCAGGCGTCGGCCTCGGACACCCGGTAGGCCTCGGCGCCGACGATCACGACCAGCTCGACCTCCCAGTCGGTGTGGCCGCCCTTAGGCAGGGCCACCTCGGTGACGGGGCCGGTGATGCTCGAAACGTATTTGGTGAATACCGGTGGGTCCTCGGGGATGGCGAAGCCGGCCTCCAACGCGTGCGCGCGGTAGTTCAGCCCGATGGCGAACAGCTGTCGGGGGGCCGGGGCGGGCGAGCCGAGGTCGGCCGGGTCGAAGGCGTCTGCGCCGTTGAACTCGGCTCGATCGACCCAGGCGCGGAACTCGGCCCACTGCGAGTAGATCGCCTGCGGGTCGGCTGGGAAGCGGCCGTCGCTGGTCTTCTCGACATCTACGGCGCCGCTGTCGGTCACGATGACCAGGCGGCCGGAGAGATTCGCAATTCGCATGGTGTGCTCTCGATTCCGGTTGAAGGTTGGATGTTTGGACGCGCGGATCAGCAGCGAGTGTTGGGATTTGGACGGGTGGCGCGCTCGAGCTCGATCAGCACGGAGTGGTACGGGCGTCCGGTCGCGTGCTGCATGCCGATCTCACAGGTGCGGTTGGCCGACAGATGCGCATCGAACTCTCGCGCCGTCACCTCTTCCGCCTCGTGCCTGGTGGCCGACTCGGTCAACTCCTTGTGCAACATGCCCCGGTCGCCTGCGAACCCGCAGCACTCCGCGTAGACGGGAACGCGGACGTCGCGGGCGCACGCGGCCGCAACGGCGCGGAGGTCGTCGTCATCGCCCAGATGGCGCATCGAGCAGGTCGGATGGAGCACCGCGCTGTCGATCCGCTGGGTGATCACCAGGTTGGGCAACAGCTCCGTTGCGGCCCAGACAATCGAGTCAACGACCTTGAGGGCGGCGTGCT
>JAVRPG010000395.1:0-8118 GCA_032162325.1 Mycobacterium sp.
TCTGCCAGCCGAACACCTCGCGGTAGAACTCGAGCGCCTTGCCGTGGTCGCCTCTTCCCGCGAGCAGACGCAAAAGCACCCCGACACGCCGAGAAATGGGTGCTTTTGCGTCTGCTCGCGCTTAGGAAATGACCCCGAGGACCCGCAGCGCGTTGTCCTTGAAGATCAGCGGCACCACCGCCGGATCGATGTTCAGCTCCTCGAAGTCGCGGCGCCACCGGTCCATCTTGATGTACGGGTAATCGGTGCCGAACAGCACCTTCGTGCGCAGCTGGCGGGACGCGGCGCGCACCAGTTGCGGCGGGAAATACTTCGGCGACCAGCCGGACAGGTCGATGTAGACGTTGGTCTTGTGTGAGGCGATCGCGATCTGCGAGTCCACCCACGGCACCGCGGGATGGGCCATCACGATCGTCAGCTCCGGGAAATCGGCGGCGACGTCGTCGAGCAGCATCGGATCGGAGTACCGCAGTTTGATGCCATGGCCGCCGGGCAGCCCGGCGCCGATGCCCGTCTGCCCCGTGTGAAACAGCGCGGGCACACCCGCCTCGGTGATCGCCTCGTAGATCGGGTAGAAGCGGCGATCGTTGGGCTCGAACGCCTGCATGCTGGGGTGGAATTTGAAGCCCTTGACGCCGAAGTCGCGGACCAGCTCGTGGACGCGGTGCACCGCGCGTCTCTCGTGCCACGGGTCGACGCTGCCGAACGGGATCAGCACGTCGTTGTTGCGGATCGCGCCGGCGACGAGGTCTTCGACGGAGTTCGGCACATGCCGCATTCCCGTCCGCGCATCGATGGTGAACACCACCGCAGCGGTGTTGTGTCGCCGGTACTCGTCGGCAAGCGCGTCGACGCTCGACAACGCGCCGGGCCCCATCGTGAAGTACTTTCCGACGGCTTCGACCAGTTCGTCGTCGTAGGCCTTGTGGCCGTGACCGTCCACCTCGACATGGGTGTGGATGTCGATGGCTGCGATGCGGCCGAAATCGATTCCGTACTCGTACTTCTCGTCCGGCATTTCCGCAGTCTAGGTGCGCCCTACCCGGCCGCCCCCTGCGGCGCGTATCCGAGGGTGCCCTTGATCTCCAGATACTCGTCGAAGCCGAACTCACTCCATTCGCGACCGTTGCCGCTGCGCTTGTAGCCGCCGAAGGGCGAATTCAGGTCGAAGGCGTGGTTGATCGCCACCGAGCCGGCACGGATCCTGCGTGCCACCGCACGCGCCGCCTCCAGGTCGGCCGCCGAGACATAGCCGGCCAGGCCGTAGTCGGTGTCGTTGGCGATTTCGACGGCCTGGTCGAGATCGTCGTAGTCGATGATGCACAGCACCGGCCCGAAGATCTCCTCGCGCGCGATCGTCATGTCGTTGGTGACGTCGGCGAAGACGGTGGGCCTGACGTAATAGCCGGTGTCCAGGCCGTGGGGTCGCCCCGGGCCGCCCGCAACCACTGTGGCACCCTGCTCGATGCCCTTCTGAATCAGGCCCTGGATCTTGTCGAACTGTGCCTTGGAGGCCACCGGGCCGATGGCAGAGGAGTCGTTCAGATCACCGACCTTCACCTGCTCGGCGGCAGCCCGCGCGGCGGCGATGGCTTCGTCCTTGCGCGACTTCGGCACCAGCATGCGCGACGGCGCGTTGCAGCTCTGACCCGAGTTGGGCATCATCGCGGCCACGCCGGTCGCGACGTTCTTCGCGAAGTCCGCGTCGTCGAGCACGATGTTCGGGCTCTTGCCGCCAAGCTCCTGGGTCACCCGTTTCACCGTCGCCGCAGCGTTCTTCGCGACGTCGATGCCTGCGCGAGTCGAACCGGTGAACGACACCATGTCGATGTCGGGATGACTCGACAGCGCGACACCCACACCGGCACCGTCGCCGTAGACGAGGTTGTACACGCCGGCCGGAACACCCGCCGCGTCCATGACCTCGGTGAAGATCTGCGCGGAGTACGGGGCGACCTCGGACGGCTTCAGCACCATGGTGCAGCCGGTCGCCAGCGCCGGGTACACCTTGCAGGCGATCTGGTTGATCGGCCAGTTCCACGGCGTGATCAGGCCACACACGCCGATCGGCTCCTTGATCACCAGCGTTGCCCCGCGTGGCTCTTCGAAGGCGTAGTTCTTCAGCGCGTCGATGGCGTTGTTCAGATGACCAAGGCCCAGGTAGACCTGAACCCCGGAACCCAGCGACGGCGGTGCACCCATCTCCTCCGACACCGCCTCGCCCAGGTCGCCGGAACGCTTCTGATATTCGTCGAGGATCGCCTGCAGCAGGTCAAGGCGCTCTTCGCGGCTGCTCAACGACCAGGTTGCGAACGCCTTGCGCGCCGCCTTGACCGCCTTGTCGACGTCGGCCGCCGTACCGAGCGCGATCTTGCCGGAGACCTGTTCAGTGGTCGGGTTGTCGACGTCCAGCGAGTTCGGCTCGACCGGATCCACCCACTTGCCGTCGATGTAGAACTTCAGATATTCGCGCATGGTCACAACCTTTCCTTACTGAGTGCCTTCGGCGTACCAAGTTCTGAATTCGTCGTATTTCGGCATCTCCTCCGAGTTCGCCTTCGGGTCGATGCAGACGTGCACGACGGCGGTCTTGCCGCTCGCGTAAGCCCGCTCGATGGCCGGGCCGATCTCGTCCTCCTTCTCGACGTACTCGCCGTGGCAGCCGAAGCCTTCGGCGATCTTGTCGAACCGCACATCCTTGCTCCAGTGCACGCCCGGCTGCGGGGACGGCTGTTCGAACGTGCGCTTGTAGACGCCGACCTCAAGGCCCCACTGATGGTCGACGCCCACCACGCACACCAGCGGCAGGTTCTGACGTGCGGCGGTCTCCAGTTCGGCGATGTGGAACAGGAACGCGGAGTCACTGGTGAGCAGCATGACCGGACGCTTGCCGCCCTCGGCGACCGAGGCGCCGACGGCGTAGGGCAGCCCGGTGCCGAGGTGGCCGAAGTTCTGGTTCCAGATCACGTCGTGCGGCTTGGCCTGCGAGTAGGTCCACTGGAAGATGACGGTGGCCCCGCCGTCGCGCACCAGGATGCCGTCTTGCGGCAAGGCCGCAAAAGCGCGAGTCGCCTCGACGACAAAGCGGGCCGGGTGGACAGGCGTTCTTCCCGTGGGCGCGTTCTCGGCGAGCTGCGCCAGCTCCTCGGCGTCCTCCTTGATCCAGCGGTCGAGGTCGGCGGACGGCGGCCGGGGGTTGTCCCTGAGCGCGTCGACCAGCTGGGGGACGACACCGCGCAGGTCGCCGACCAGCGGCACGTCGATCGGACGGTTCACGCCGATGGCCACCGGATCCTGCTCCACCAGCACCCATTTGCGGTTGGCGTCGTTCTCCGCCCAGTGCCGGCTCCTGCCGTAGTGGCTCGGCTCACCGAGTTCGGTACCCAGCGCCACGCACAGGTCGGACTTCACCACCGCTTCGACGGCTGCGGGCGAAAACCCGTAGGCGAAGGTGCGGTCCTCCAGCCCGGCTATGAAGGAGGTGCCGCCCGAGGTCTGAATCACCGGGCATTGCATCAGATCGGCGAGTTCCTTGACCGCAGCTCCGCTACGGGTGGTGTGCACGCCGTGGCCGACCAGCAGGATCGGGCTCTTGGCGTCCCGGATCAGCTTGGCGGCCTCTGCGACTTCCCTTGCCCCCGCGCCCTGGTTGACGAGTCGATACCTGCTGGGCGGCAACGGATCCGGGACGTCGAGCTCCTCGAGGATGACATGCGAAGGGAACTCGATGTAGGACGGTCCCGGCGTGCCGGACATCGCGCGGCGGACCGCCTCACGGACGATCTCGTCGGTCTGGTCGGCGTACTCGATCGAGCTGCTGTACTTCACCGACGGGGTGAAAAGCCCTTCTGCTGGACGAATTGGATTCGGCCGCGGCGCACCCGCCGCTCGGTGATGCGCGCCCGCTGGCCGCCGAGGAAGATCACCGGCGAGTTCTCCACGTAGGCGCACATCATCGCCCCGGCGATATTGGCCACACCGGGGCCGAGTGTGCCGATGCACAGGCCGGGCTTGCCGGTCATCCGCGAGGCCGCCTCGGCCATGAAGCCGGCGCTCAACTCGTGATGCGGCGCCACCACGGACCATCCGCGGGCGTCTGCTTCGGAGAACATGTGCACGAAGTTGGGGTCCGGGATGCCGAACAGCGTGTTGACACCCTCGGCCTCGAAGAGGTCGAGAATGCGTTTGTAGACGGGTACACCCATGTGAAACTCCTTGATTCCTTTACAGATAGCGTTGAGCCAGTTGTCTGCGGTGAGCCGCAGGTGATCCGAACAGCGAACGATTGAGCGCGGCGCGTTTGAGGTAGACGTGGATGCCGCTCTCCCACGTGTATCCGATGCCGCCATGTAGTTGCATCGCCTTGCCTGCGACGTCGACGGCGGCGCTGCAGCCGTATGACTTCGCCATCGCGGCCGCCACGCCGGCATCGGACCGATCCTCCGCGACGGCTTCGACTGCGGCACTGACGAGTTGGCGAGACACCGCGATGGCCACCTGCATGTCGGCGCAGGCGTGCTTGACCGCCTGGAACGAGCCGATCGGCCTGCCGAACTGGTTGCGGACCTTCGCGTACGCGACCGTCGCGGCGAGCATCGCCTCGCTCAGACCGAGGCTGTCGCACGCGACGGCGACCGCTGCCCGGTCCAGGAGGCGGCGGACCTGTTCTTGCGGATCGCCGTCGAAGCGCAGCACCGGCGCTCCCTCCACGGATTCTGCGGATACGGTCGCCAAACGCCGGGTCTCGTCGAGCACCGGTTGAGGCGTCACCGTCAGACCCGCGACCTCGACGACGACGGGGCTGCCGTCGGAATCGGCGGCGATTACCAGCAGCCGATCAGCGCCCACGGCGTCCGGCATGAACTCCGCATGGCCCGAGAGGGGCCCACCGTCGAGCGTGAACGACCCGACGGCGACCGCGGGCCTGACGGACCCGGCCGCTACTGCGGTCAGCAGTTCGTCCCGAGAATCGCTGGGCTGCAGCGATTTCAACAGGCCGACGGCGAGCACCGCGCTGCCGAGGTAGTCGGTAGCGCTTGCGGCGCGGCCGATCTCCTCGCAGATGACCGCGACCTCACCGAACGTCGCGCCTGCGCCGCCGAGGTCGTCGGGGACCTCCAGCCCTGTCCACCCCGCGTCGGCGAGCACCGCCCACTCGACCGTCCGATCCTTGGCGAGCAGGTCACCCGCCACGGATCTGAGTTCTTCGTGGAACTCCTCGAATTCGCGCGCCATCAGGCCACGCTCGGTTCTCGTGGCAGCCCGAGGCCGCGCTCGGCGATGATGGTGCGCTGGATCTCGCTCGAACCGCCCGGAATCGTCCACTCCCACGACCCGATGAAGTCGAGTACCCAGGACCCCGACTCCCACCCGCTCGACATCGGTTTGGCCAACTCGGTATGGGCTTTCAGTCCACCCACCTCAGCGCCGAAATCGGTCAGCCGCTGCAACAATTCGCTGTAGTAGAGCTTGACGATCGACGCGTCGGCGGGGCCAGCGGTTCCCGCCACTCCCTTTGATTCAATATCGTCGGACTCCACCATCTTCCGGCACAGCCCGCGAAGCCCTGTGATCTCGATTTCGAACTGTGCCAGCCGGTCGGCCACGACCGGGTCGTCGGACCTACAAGCCTGCACCAGCCACCGGAAACCCGCATTGCCAAGTCGCTCGGCGAGCTCCAGCATGGTCAGACCCCGCTCGGCGCCCAGGGTCGCCTGCGCCACTTGCCATCCCGCGTTTTCGGCGCCGACGAGGTTCGCGGCGGGGATCGACACGTCGTTGAGGAAGATCTCGCAGAAATGCGAATCACCGATGGCGTTGCGGATTGGCCGCACCTCGACTCCCGGCGTGGTCATGTCCAGCAGGAAGTACGAAATACCTTTGCGCTTGGGCGCATCCGGGTCGGTGCGAGCCAGCAGCAGACACCAGTCGGCGTGCTTGCCTCCGCTCGCCCACAGCTTCTGGCCGTTCACGATGTACGAGTCGCCGACCCTTCGGGCCGACGTGCGAAGGCTGGCAAGATCCGACCCGGCCTCCGGTTCGGAGAACCCTTGAACCCAGATCTCACCGTCGAGGATCGCCGGAAGATGGCGACGACGCTGCTCGTCGGTGCCCGCCACCAGCAGGGTGGACGCCGCGTGGTGGATGCTGACGAAGGCCAGCACCAACCGGGGAGCGTCGTGCGCGGCCAATTCCTGGTAGAGGACGACCTGTTCGGCCACCGACATCTTCCGTGCTGCTCCTCGCGTGCGCAGTCCACCGCCCCATTCGCGCGGCCAGTGCGGCACCGCGTATCCGGCACTGTGCAGTTCGGCGAACCAGGCCTTCTGGAAGCGGACGAACTCCCCGTCGCTCACACCGGTCTGAGCCCGCCGCCAGTCCGCCGGGATGTGCTCCGTACACCACGCCCGCACAGTGGTGCGGAACTCGTCCAACTCATCCCCCGGCCGAACGTGAGCTTGTGCATGAGAATTGCTCGAAATCTCGCGCATATCTTCACTTTCGGCGGCTTGTTCGGTCATAGGAACAATCCCGTCAACCCGCTTCCGCCAACCCTGCCGGTCAGCAGGTCGCGGGTTGCCGACAGTCCCAGCGGCAGCCGCCGCGGCGGCTGGCTGTAGCGGGACAGCCACGACAACGTGGTCTCGTCACAGAAGCCGACCGCGCCGTGCAATTGGTGGCAGACGCGGAACACGATCTCTGCGGCCTCGATCGCCGTCATGCGCAGCGCCAATGCGTCGTCGGTCGCCTCGGGGCGTTTGGTCCCGATGCTCCACAGCGCGTACTTCGCCAGGATCTCCACTCCGCTGCGTTCGACCTCGGCGTCGGTCAGCTGGAACTGCACACCCTGGAAGGACGACAACGGTTGCCCGAACTGCTTGCGCAGGCTCACATGCGCGATGGTCAACTCCATCGCACGGTCGAACATGCCGAGAAGGGTCCAGCAGGGCAGCACGAGTCCGAGTGCGACGTCACCCGCTCCGTTCTCGTCGATCGCGGACAGCTCGAGCTCGGCCACGAAGGCAGGCCCGGCCGCACCCTGCCCGACCACCTTGCTTCGCGCACCAGCCAAAGACACTGTTGCCCAGCGGGACTCGAGACCCGCCACGACGCCCGCCGGGCGGTTATCGGCGACCACGATCAGCCCGTCGATGTCCAGGTCGGTCGGTTTGGCGAGGCGCTCGGCGACCGGGTACGGCAGGGCCCAGTAGCCGGCGCTGCGGCACAGGGCCGCGGCGGCTTCGAGCCCGTCGGCGTCGGTGCGGGGGTCGAGCTCCCAGGCGCCGAGCTCGGCCAGCGCCGGGCCCGCGAGCGACTCGCGGAGGTCCGGTTTGGCCTCGGCCTGCTGCACCAGCTGGTCGCCACCGGCGGCATCGAAAGCCCGAAGCGCCTGCCGGCCATACTCTTTGGCGTCATCGCCGAGATCGAGAATCATTTGGCCGCCGCCAGCAGGGCCCGCGACAGCAGGATGCGCTGCATCTCGATGCTGCCGGACGACACGGTGGAGGCCTGCGAGTACCGCCAGTGGTCCTCGACCTCACCAAGGAACCATTTCGCATTGGCGTCGTCGTGTGACACCTCTGCCGCTACATCCTCGCGCGGCACCTCTGCCGCTATGTCCATCAGGACCTCCGCGCTGTCCTGATCCAGCTTGGTGACCGCGATCCGATACGCCGCAGCGTCACCTGGCGCAATCCGCCCGCTGCTCTGCAGTTCGACCACGCGGTACGCCAGCAACCGTGCACGGCGGCAGTGCGTGAGCATGCGAACCCATCTCGCCCGCAACTCCGCGGGCAAGTCATCCCAGCGGTCTTTGAGCACCGCCGGTGCGGCGGTAAGCAACCGCTCGCAGCGGGCGTAGCGCGCGATGCCGACGCGCTCGAACGACATCACATCCTGCACGATCGCCCAGCCCGCATCGACGGTGCCGAGCACATCGGCCTCACTGACCCGCAGGTCATCGAAGAACACCTCGTTCAGGTGGTGCGGGCCCAACATGCAGCGGATCGGTCGCACCTGGATCGCCGGATCATCCATCGGCACAAGGAAAATCGTCAGACCCTGTTGCTTCTTCTCACCCTTGGAGGTGCGGGCGAGCAGGAAGCACCACTGCGCCAT
>JAVRPG010000396.1:0-4334 GCA_032162325.1 Mycobacterium sp.
CCCAGACGTTCATGCTGGTTGTCGCGAACACGCCCAGGCCGGTCTCGAACGTGGTGGTGGGGTTCGTCCACACGGGCCGGGCGTTGGCATACGTCCAAGGACTCGAGTTCGACACGAACGCGAAATGAACACCGGACACGGGCTCGCGGTCCGGTAGGTGCAGCGTCAACTTCGGCTCCTTGCGGGCGCTGGCGAGCACCTCCCGGATCGCGACGCGGATGTAGCGAGAGGCGGTCACCTTACGGCCCTTGTCGCGCTGGGCCTCGACGGCGGCCACCACGTCGCCGTCCACCCCCATGCCCGCCGTGAACACACACCAGTGTTCCCCGCAGTCCATCAGCCCTATGCGGCGCCAGGACTTGCGACGCCGGTAGTCCGACAGCAGGTCCACGAGCTGGTTCGTCGCCTCGATCGGGTCGGGGCTGATGCCCAGCGCCCGGGCGAACACGTTGGCCGAGCCGCCAGGGACCACCCCGACGGCCGGGGCCGGCTCGCCGGGACCGCCCTCACCGAGAATCCCGTTGACGACCTCATTCACCGTGCCGTCGCCGCCATGAACGATCAGCACCTCGACACCGTCGCGCGTCGCGTCGCGGGCGATCTCGACGGCGTGCCCGCGGTGGTCGGTGTGGGCGACGGTCAGCTTGACGCGGCTCTCGAGCGCATGCGCCAGGAGATCGCGGCCCGCCGGGGTCGTCGACGTCGCGTTCGGGTTCACGATCAGCACGGCGCGCACGAGATCTGAGCCTATCTGCGAACCTCTACGCTCGACGCCATGGCCGTTCCCTCCCCGGCGACGGTGCGCCAGGCCGCCGTCGTGGTGTCGCTGGAGGGCGCCGCGCTGGTTGCGGTCGCAGCGGTGTTGGTCGTGCGTCACCTGGCAGGCGCCGAAGACCAGCCCTGGCTCAGTGGGTACGGCACCGCTGGCTGGTTCGTGGTCATGGGCTCGGCGGTGCTCGCCGCGGGCTGGGCATTGTGGACTGGGCGCCGGTGGGGCCGCGGGATCGCGGTCTTCGCGCAGCTCCTCCTGTTACCGGTGGCCTGGTACATGGCCGTCGGATCTCACCAGTGGCTCTACGGCACACCCATCGCAGTGGTCGCGCTGGTGACGCTGGTGCTGCTGTTCAGCCCGTCCGCCCTGCAGTGGCTGGGGGCTCAGGACTCGGCCAAGGCCGACAACTCCGGACCCGACACCCGGTAGGTGATCCACTCCGTCTGGGGCCGCCCGCCGACGGCGTCATAGAGGGCGATCGCGTTGACGTTCCAATCCAGCACCGCCCACGACAGCCGGCTGTATCCGCCGTTGACGCATTCCCTGGCCAAGGTGGCCAGCATCTTGCGGGCCAGCCCGCGGCGTCGGAACTGCGGGCGAATGTACAGATCCTCCAGATAGATGCCGGCAACGCCGTCCCAGGTGGAAAAGTTGCGAAACCACAGGGCGCCCGCCGCGGCCTGGCCGTCCACCTCCGCGATGTGTCCGTACACCGCGGGATGGTCGCCGAAAAGCGCTTCGGCCAACTGGCTTTCGGTCACCGTGCAATCGGCGCTTGCGCGTTCGAACTCGGCCAGCTCGTGAATCATGGCGGTCAGTTCGGTCTCATCGCCCGGCCGGGCCTGCCGGATGATCTCGGTCACGGTTGAACTTCCAGGGCCGACAGGATCGTATTGAATTTTGTTGTGGTTTCCGCGACTTCGTCGTCGGGATCGGATTCGGCGACGATGCCGCCGCCCGAATGCGCGTAGGCGGTGCGGCGGTCCGCCGACAGCTGCGCGCACCGGATCGCCACCACCCACCGGCCGTCGCCGCGCTGATCGCACCAGCCCACCGCACCTGCGTAGAAGCCGCGGTCGCCCTCCAGCTCGTTGATCAGCTCCGCCGCTGCCGCGGCCGGGACGCCGCCCACCGCCGGTGTCGGGTGCAGAGCGATCGCCAAATCCAATGCGGTGGTGGACTTGTCGCGTAGGCGCCCGGCAATCGGTGTGTAGAGGTGCCATACGGCGGCGGTCTTGCTCAGCTTTGGTTCGGGTGCGATCTCGAGATCGGTGCACAACGCGTCCAGCGCCTGACGCACCGCGTCGACCACCAGCTGATGCTCATGGCGGTTCTTGGCTGACTGGGCCAGCGCAGCGCCGCTGACCTCGTCGGCGTCCGAGTCGGGCAGCCGCGGCGCCGAGCCGGCGAACGGCGCGCAGACCACCCGGTCGCCGTTGCGGGTCACCAGCAGCTCGGGGCTCGCACCGACCAGCGCCGTCCCGGAATACCCCCCACCCGCCGCGGTCAGGTCAACGAGATACGCGTTGGCGGTGGGGTCGGCGGAGACGAGGCGGTCCACGATGGTCCGGGCATCCATCGGACCATCCGCGACCAACCGCAACGCCCGGGCCAGCACCACCTTGTGCACCCCGCTGTTCGGATCTCGCAGACGCTGCAACGCCGCTGCGATCCGAGAACGGTGTTCGTCCGGTTCCGGGAGTGTCTCCGCGATACGCGCCGAGGGCAGCTGGCGCAACGGCCACGTCGGCAACGCGTCGAGGAACTCAACCGCTTGCGGCCGGATCAGCGCCGCGGGTTTGGTGATGTCAAAGGGTAAGGCGCCCAAAATGATTGGCGTACTGTGTGACGCGAGTGCCGCACGCGCGTCGGCCAGCCTCGGAAACGCGGTGTGGACCCCTTCAGCGATGACCGCGCCACCGCCGCTGGCGAGCACAAACGAGGGTTCGCGCGTCACGTGGGCAGGCACGGGTGGCGGTGGCCCGTGAGTCCGAGCGCGCTGAGCTGGCGCGCCCCGTGTTCGAAACCGCATACCGCGATCGACGCGGCAACCATTGCAAACCTGATTCCTTCCGACACCGGCAGCTCAACCCAACGAGTGATCACCGCGCGGGAGAAGTGTCCGTGCCCGACGAACAGCACATCGCGGGACTCCATCTGCTCCAACGCGAACCCGATCGCCTGGTCGGCCCGGTCGCTCACCTGCTGCAGGCTTTCACCGCCCGGGGAGCCGTGCGTCCACACCAGCCAGTCCGGCACCTGCTGGCGGATCTCCTTGGTGGTCAGGCCTTCGTACTCGCCGTAATCCCATTCGGCCAGAAGGGGGGAAACCTCGTCGACGGACAGCCCGGCCAACTCGGCCGTCACCTGCGCGCGCCGTCGCGGGCTCGACACCACCAAGGGGTTGTCGAGGCTCAGCACGTCCAGCGCGTCGGCGGCGAGCTTGGCCTGCTCGCGCCCCGTCTCGGTGAGGTCGAGTTCGGTCCGGCCGGTGTGCCGGCCTGACTTCGACCACTCGGTCTCGCCGTGACGAAGCAGAAGCAGCCGGTGCTGCAGAAGGCCCACGGAGAGTGATTCTGCCGCACGCCCCGTCCCCGCGTGGGCAACCGTGCAACGATGAACACCGTGACGCGGGTACTTGCGGTCGCCAATCAAAAGGGTGGGGTTGCCAAAACGACGACGGTCGCGTCGTTGGGTGCGGCGATGGAGGAGAAGGGCAGACGGGTGCTGCTCGTCGACCTCGATCCACAAGGATGTTTGACGTTCTCCCTCGGCCAGGATCCCGACAAGCTCGCCGTCTCGATCCACGAGGTACTACTCGGTGACGTTGAGCCGGACGCGGCGCTGGTGGACACGTCGGAGGGGATGACGCTGCTGCCTGCCAACATCGACCTGGCCGGTGCCGAGGCGATGCTGTTGATGCGGGCCGGTCGCGAGTATGCGCTCAAACGCGCGCTGGCCAAGATCGGCGGCAAGTTCGACGTGGTGATCATCGACTGCCCGCCGTCGCTGGGGGTGCTCACGCTCAACGGGCTGACCGCGGCCGACGATGTGATCGTGCCGCTGCAGTGCGAAATGTTGGCGCACCGCGGCGTCGGCCAGTTCCTGCGCACGATCACCGACGTACAGCAGATCACCAACTCGGACCTGAAGCTGCTTGGCGCGCTGCCCACGCTGTACGACTCGCGCACCACCCATAGCCGCGATGTGTTGCTCGACGTCGCCGACCGCTACGACATGCCGGTGCTGGCGCCGCCGATCCCGCGGACGGTGCGGTTCGCCGAGGCCAGCGCCTCAGGCGCGTCGGTGTTGGCCAGCAGGAAGAACAAGGGTGCGCTCGCCTATCGCGAATTGGCCTCCGCGCTGCTCAAGCACTGGAAGACCGGCAAGGCGCTGGCCACCTTCACGCCGGAGCTTTAACCCCCGCATCGATGAATCTCGGACGTGCCGCGTATCTGAACCGGTATGACGACAATCGCAGACAAAACAGTTCTGGTTACCGGAGGCAATCGCGGCATCGGACGGGCGCTGGTTGCGGAAGCCCTGAGGAGAGGCGCGAAAC
>JAVRPG010000397.1:0-5835 GCA_032162325.1 Mycobacterium sp.
ACGAGCTTTCCGATTACGTCGTGCAGGCCGTTCCGATGACCACGTTGACACTCGGCGCGGTCGAATCGATCGGTGCGTCGAAGAAGGATGGCCAGCGCGCCAAGAACATGTTCGCGCTCGGCCTGCTGTCGTGGATGTACGGCCGCGAGCTCGAGCACAGCGACGCGTTCATCCGCGAGAAGTTCGCCCGCAAGCCCGATGTCGCCGAGGCCAACGTGCTGGCGCTGAAGGCCGGCTGGAACTACGGCGAGACCACCGAGGCGTTTGCCAGCACCTACGAGGTGTCGCCCGCGAAGCTGAAGTCCGGTGAGTACCGGCAGATCTCCGGCAACACCGCGCTGGCCTACGGCCTCATCACCGCTGGTCAACTCGCCGGCATTCAGGTCGTGCTCGGCAGCTACCCGATCACCCCGGCGTCGGACATCCTCCACGAGCTGTCCAAGCACAAGAACTTCAACGTGCTGACCTTCCAGGCCGAAGACGAAATCGCCGGCATCGGCGCGGCCATCGGCGCCTCCTACGGCGGTGCGCTGGGTATCACCAGCACCTCCGGCCCTGGCATCTCGCTCAAATCCGAGGCGATCGGCCTGGCCGTGATGACCGAACTTCCGCTGATCGTCATCGACGTTCAGCGCGGCGGACCGTCCACCGGCTTGCCCACCAAGACCGAGCAGGCAGACCTGTTGCAGGCGCTATACGGACGCAACGGCGAGTCGCCAGTCGTGGTCCTGGCGCCGCGGACCCCGTCGGACTGCTTCGACGTCGCCGTCGAGGCCGCTCGCATCGCGGTCACCTACCACACCCCGGTGATAATCCTGTCCGACGGCTCGATCGCGAATGGCTCCGAGCCGTGGCGCATCCCCGACGTGAGCACCTACGCGCCGATCAACCACGCGTTCGCGAAAACCGGTGAGCCGTTCCAGCCGTACGCACGCGACCCGGAGACCCTGGCGCGACAGTTCGCCGTTCCGGGCACACCCGGTCTGGAGCATCGCATCGGCGGTCTTGAGGCGGCCAACGGCTCGGGCAACATCTCCTATGAGCCGAAGAATCACGACCTGATGGTGCGGCTGCGGCAAGCCAAGATCGACGGCATCGCCGTGCCGGATCTCGAGGTCGACGACCCGACCGGCGATGCCGAGCTGCTGATGATCGGCTGGGGCAGCAGCTACGGTCCGATCGGTGAGGCCTGCCGGCGCGCCCGGCGCAAGGGCATCAAGGTCGCCCACGCGCAGCTGCGCAACCTCAACCCATTCCCTGCCAACCTGGGCGCGGTGCTGCGTCGATATCCCAAGGTCGTGCTGCCGGAGATGAACCTCGGCCAGCTCGCGCTGCTGCTGCGCGGCAAGTTCCTGGTCGATATTCAGTCGGTGACGAAGGTGGAAGGCATGGCCTTCATGGCCGACGAGGTCGAGGGCATCATCGATGGTGCGCTCCAGGGGACGTTGGGCGACAAGGAAATTGACAAGGCCAAGTTCGCACGGTTGGCGGCCGCCACCGTGGAGACTGGCATGGGAGCTAACGCATGACTGACAAGCGAGAAGCGAAGGCGGATCGCGCATGACTGACCTGATCGGACTAGATCTCGGGCTGACCACCGGGACCGGTGGCGTGCCCACGACCGACGAGCCGCAGAAGGCCAAGGACTTCACCAGCGATCAGGAGGTCCGGTGGTGCCCGGGGTGCGGTGACTACGTCATCCTCAACACCATCCGCAACTTCCTGCCGGAGCTCGGGCTGCGCCGCGAGAACATCGCGTTCGTCAGCGGCATCGGGTGCTCGAGTCGCTTCCCGTATTACCTGGAAACGTACGGGTTCCACTCCATCCACGGCCGCGCACCGACCGTCGCCACCGGGCTGGCCCTGGCGCGCGACGATCTGTCGGTCTGGGTCGTCACCGGTGACGGCGACGCGTTGTCGATCGGTGGCAACCACTTGATCCACGCGCTGCGCCGCAACGTGAACATCACGATCCTGCTCTTCAACAACCGGATCTACGGGCTGACCAAGGGTCAGTACTCGCCGACCTCCGAGGTCGGCAAGGTCACCAAGTCCACGCCGATGGGCTCGCTGGACTACCCGTTCAACCCGGTGTCGCTGGCGCTGGGCGCCGACGCGACGTTCGTCGGTCGCGCGCTCGACTCCGACCGCAAGGGACTGTCCGAGGTGCTGCGCGCGGCAGCCGCTCACCGCGGTGCCGCGTTGGTCGAGATCCTGCAGGACTGCCCGATCTTCAACGACGGCTCGTTCGACGCACTTCGTAAGGAAGGCGCCGAGGAGCGGCTCATCAACATCAGGCATGGCGAGCCGATAACGTTCGGTGCTGACGGTGCGTACTGCGTCGTGAAGTCCGGCTACGGGCTCGAGGTCGCCAAGACCGCCGACGTGTCGGCCGACGAGATCGTCGTCCACGACGCCACGGTCAACGATTCGGCTTACGCGTTCGCGCTGTCACGGCTGTCCGAGCAGAACCTCGAGCACATGGTCATGGGCATCTTCCGCCAGGTCAGCAAGCCGACCTACGACGATGCAGCGCGCAGTCAGATCGCGTCGGCGCGTGACGCCAAGCCGCACGACACGGCTGCACTGCAGTCGCTGCTCCGCGGCAAGGACACCTGGACCGTCGACTAACCTCACTGACGTGACGTCCCGCGTGCCGCTTGCTGCAGTCATTCTGGCCGGCGGGGCATCCCGCCGAATGGGTCGAGACAAGGCGAATCTTCCGTACGAAGGCACAACGCTCGTCGAGCACGCGGTGTCGATCGTGCGCCCGCGGTGTTCGCCCGTGTTCGTGCTCGCCGCCCCTGGACAGCCACTGCCCACACTTGAGGCCGAGGTGCTGCGCGACGAGGTTCGCGGTGTCGGTCCACTGCTGGCGACGGGGCGGGGGCTGCGGGCGGCCGCCGACGCCGGAATGGAGCTGGCATTCGTGTGCGCGGTGGACATGCCGCTGCTCGACGCCGATCTGATCGACGAACTCGCAGGTCCGGCCGTGCGTCTCGGTGCCGACGTGGTGCTGCCCTGGGACGGCCGCGACCACTACCTGGCCGGGATCTACCGAACCTCACTGGCTGACCACGTTGCCGAACTGGTCGCGGCGGGCGAGCGCAGCATGCGCGCGCTTGTGGACACCGTCGACACCCAGCGCATCGTGATGGATGAGCAGCGGTCGCTGACCAACGTCAACACGGCCGACGACCTGAGCACAGCGCTCCCCCCGCAAATTGCATAGCAAATTTGTTTATAGACCATTCTGAATTTGGTTCAATTAGCACACATAATTCGGGCACCAGAATTTACCATTATATCTTTGTGATAAATGCGTGTGTGCCGGCGATGGCATTTGAGTTCAGTGCGCCCGCCGGTCGCGGCGGCTGTCGTGAAATCCCTTACATTTCAAGTGGTTTGGCAGAAATTACTGGAGAACATGCATCAATTTCGCCACGGCGTGAGCCGGGCTGCGCGCCCGAATGGGCTGCGTCCGTGCGGTCCTAACGGCACTCGAGCCCTCCGATCGTGAGGAGGCGGGCCGGTGAGGGAGACGGCTGCGGGTGCACGCGCCTTCGGAGAGCGCGAGCTCGTCGCACGAGATCGAAAACACTTGTAAATCAATTACTTTGGGTGTTGCTGGGCTGGACGTTCGACGTCGTGGGCAGTGGGGTAACTCGAACCGCGGACATCCGACGAATCAATGAAAAAGCAACGAGGACAGCAAGTTTAGGTTCCTTGATCGACCGATATCCGTCGCGTTGATTCACCAGCGAACCACTGGCCGGAGATTGCCCAGTTGAGCGTCTAACCAGTGATTTGCCCAGTAACAGGGGCGATTTCGGCGCGCAGTCGGTGTCGAACGGACCGCAAAGCCGGTGTCCCAGCTCACAAAATGATCGTGATTTGAATCACGGCGACACGCCGGGCTGCGGATTCCGCGGTCGCGTCAAACTCGCAGCTGACCTGCACAGACGATCCTCAAGTTCGGCCGTGATCTTCTCGTGATCTAACCGCGACACACCCTTCACACGAAATGACTTTGCGCCGATGGGTTTGTACGGTCCCAACAGCTTCAAACGGAGCAAATAATTTCAAAAGCAAGAACCTGCGTGTGAGTGGGGCTGTCAACTTGACGGGAAGGCGGTATCGCCTTCGACAGCCGCCGGGGCGTGATGCCCGGCGAGGCGCTTCCTGCCTCCCCTGCCGCACCTGACCGAGATGGTGTGGCCCGACCCCTCCCGCCTGTGTACAGGCAGCTACGCCCGCGTCCGCGCGGGTGTCGATGGCGCGCGCTTGTCGAAAGGATCGAAGTTGAAGAACATCCGCAAGACGATTGGTCTGGCCACCTTCGCCGGCGCGCTCGCTGTTGCACCGCTGGCGCTGGCGACCGGCACCGCGAATGCGGACGGCGGCGTCAACTGGGACGCCGTCGCGGCCTGCGAGTCCGGCGGTAACTGGGGGATCGCGACCGGTAACGGCTACTACGGCGGTCTGCAGTTCACCATGGGCACCTGGCGTGCCAACGGTGGCGCCGGCTCGCCGCACAAGGCAAGCCGCGAGGAGCAGATCCGGGTGGCCGAGAACGTGCTGCGTACGCAGGGCATCAAGGCGTGGCCGGTTTGCGGCAGGCGCGGCTAGTACTGGACGTGCAGAGGCGGTGCTGGGCTCATGCCTGGCACCGCCTCTTCTCTCTCAGAGGCCTCTTACACCAGATAAGTAACGATTAAACCTTTTGACACTCGCGTAACAGGTGATGTTCCTCACCCGAAACACCAGATAACCGCAACGGAGAGCACGCCTCTTCACCGCGGGCCTTGTTTCAAACGGTCGGGGAAGGACCGCTGTGATGAACGTTCGTAAGACAGTCGCCACGGGCCTGTTGGCCACCGCTGTCTCCGGGGCGCTCGCCATCGTTCCCATGGCCCTTTCGACGGGCACCGCGAACGCCGACAGCGTGAACTGGGACGCAATCGCCCACTGCGAGTCGGGTGGCAATTGGTCAACGAACACCGGCAACGGCCACTACGGCGGCCTGCAGTTCAAGCCGGCCACCTGGGCCTCCAACGGCGGCGTGGGCAATCCGGCTACCGCCCCTCGCGCCGAGCAGGTCCGCGTGGCCGAGAACGTCCTGCGCACCCAGGGGATCAAAGCGTGGCCGAAGTGCGGCGCCCAGGCCGCCAGCCCGGCAGTCTGGGGCACGCCCACCATGCCGACGGCGCCGACCGTGACGACCGGCTGTGCCGCGATGCCGTCCAGTGGGTTGTTCGGTTTCATCAACCCGCGGCAGATGTGCACGGCGTTCCTCAGCCCGCTGGGCGCGTAGGCGCCACCGCGCCGAACTCGTTGCCCTGTGGCTCAACGCGCACGCCATCGTCGGCGGCGTCGGCATACGCCGTCCATTGCCACCGATTCGGGACCACCCGTTCGTCGTGCACGCGGACGAACTTCCAGATGGCGAGGCCCTCCCAGCCCGCGGAGCCGTCGAACCAGCGCAAGGTGCCGTCGGGCCCGTTACGGACCTCAGCGCCGACCTGGGCTGCCCACCACGCCGCGAGCTCCTCGGGCCGATCGCTGTCGGTGCAGACGGCAAAGGCCCGGGCCGGTCGTCCTTCGACAAGAGCCGGGTCGAGGAACGCGCAGAATTCGTTGCTCTCCACGTCGGCCACCAAGGGCCCCAGCGTGACGGTCACACCGATGCCGTGTCGCGGTCGCTGGGCAGCACGAACGCCGAACGCGCCGCCACCGTGGCCAGGTGTCGGGTCATCAGCGCTTCGGGCGCCAGCACCGTCGCCCGGCTGGCGAGGCGGCTCAGGAACCCCGGCCGCACGTTGACGATCTGGCCGA
>JAVRPG010000398.1:0-5752 GCA_032162325.1 Mycobacterium sp.
TTCGGTGATGATTTTCTCCTGCACCACCTTGGCCCGCATGTAGCCGCTGTCGGGTAACCCCTCGACGCCGACGATCGACAGCGCGACGTAGTGACTCACCCCGGCGGCCTTGCCGGCGGCGATCAGGTTCGTCGTCGACGTCGTGAAGAACTCCATGACCGGATCGTCGTCGAACGACGGCGAATTGGTCACGTCGACAAGCGCGTTCGCGCGTGCGAGCGCGGCGGCCAGGCCGTCTCCGGTCAGCACGTCGACTCCCGATGATCGCGATGCGGCCACGACTTCGTGCCCCTCGGCTGTCAGCAGGTCGACAACCTTGGTTCCAATGAGACCGCTCGCGCCAATAACTGTGATCTTCATGTGAACTGCCTACCATCACAGGGTGGAGCCCGTCGAAATAAATGCCGGTGCTTTCTATTTGCGTGCACCCCGCCAGGACGAGCTCATCGATGATCGCCCCTCGCTGGCCGACCTCGGTGAAACCGACCCGGACTACGTCACGCAATGCGCCGCGCGGTGGGCGTCCGATACCGGCTACACGTGGGCGGTCTGCGAACCGACCACCGGCGAGTTGTTGGCCGAGGTGACGATTGATCCGTTGGCCGCGATCGTTCGCACCCGGGCCCGCGACGGCCACGCCGATGCGGCGGCGATCGCCGAACAGTCCGTGCGCCGGTTTGCCGCGGCCGTGCTGGGCATCACGGTGTAATCGCATCGATTTGACATCCACTCGGCCATGAATGACCGGGATTCCACCTGCCTGCCTGGCTGTCTCGTTGCTCATTGAGCACCGCCGTAGGCCAGGTGGTGGTGGAGTTCGTGCCGACCGGCTCTGTCGCTGCTTGCGCGCGCCACTGACTCTTGGTCTGCGGCCTCGCCGGTTGAACATTGACTAGACCCCGGACACCCGTCGACAGTCCTGACGGTGGAGTCGGTTCCCGCCGACTGCGGGCCTAGCCCTGAAACCTCCTTCCGACCTAGCGCAGCGTATCGGCAAGCACCGACAACCTGATGCGCTAACCCGGCCCTGAAGGACCGGGCGTGCGCGCTACGTGTCGCGGTCATCGCCCGACGCCAGGTCGCCGCAGTCCACCGCGACCACATCGGCGCGGTCACGAAGAAACGGACGCGCTCCCTCGTCGCCGCGAAGCCCGTCGAGCAGTTGCGGCCAGTGCTTGCGCGCAATGACGACGGGATGGCCGGGTCGGTCTCCGTAGCGGGCGCGGGCCAGTCCCGACGGTGACGAGCGCGCGGCGTCGAGCACTCGTCGCACCGCGTCGGCGCCGACGCCGGGCGTATCGACCGTATGCAGCACGACGTAGGAGGCGTCGATGGCCGTCACTCCTGCCCGCACCGACGCGCTGAGTCCCTGCGCCCAGTCCTCTGCGACCACCGCCCGCGCGGGCACAGGCACGTCGACCACCGCTGCACCCAACACGACGACGACGTCGTCGCATCCCCCGTCGGCAAGTGCGGTCACGCAGGCGCGCAGCCACTCGCCGCCTGCAGCGAGCACTTTTGGCATGCCGTAGCGGGTCCCCGCCCCCGCGGCCAGCAGCACACCTGCCGCAGCGGTGCGTTTCGACATGCGAACAGTGTGGCAGCTGCGTCGGTACCCGGCCTGGCCTGCGGATACTAGGGTGTGCAGCTGAGCTGGGTCTATGAAAATCCTCTTAGATCGATTGCCGAGCGGACGCCCATCGGCGTAGGGTTCCAAACAGGTTGAGTTCACAGCCGCCGGAAACGTCAACGCGACGTGCAGGGCAGAACTCCCGCCCTGCAGCGAAGGCTTTGAGGACGCAGGGCCAATTTTTTGACGTGAGCCACAGTACGAAATCACGTATTCCGACTGATGGAGTCACAATGTCTACCTCTTCAATTGCTCGGTCCACTGGGCCGGAGTCCCTCATCGAACCAGCCCACTGCCACACGGCTCACTTCGCCACCCGGTGGCTGCAGCCATCGATGGCGGTGATCACCGCACACGGCGAACTCGACGCGGCCAACGAGCAGGAGTTCGTCGACTACGCGCTGCGCCACGCCTCCCACATCGATCGCCTGGTGCTGGATCTGACCGGCGTGGACTTCTTCGGTACCGCGGGCTTTTCCGCCCTGCACAGCGTGAACGTCCGCTGCGCCGGGGAGATGATCGAATGGGCGCTCGCACCCAGCTCGGCCGTGACCCGGCTGCTGCGGATCTGCGACCCCGATTCGGCCTTGCCGATTTGCAATAGCGTCGACACCGCGCTGTCGGCCGTGCAGGGTGAACCGCGTCGGCTACTGCAGCTGGTCTCGAAGTCGCGCTAGCGACTTCGCCAACAACCGGGACACATGCATCTGTGAGATGCCGACCCGCTCGGCGATCTGCGTCTGCGTCAACGACTCGAAGAACCGCAGCAACAGCACGGTCCGCTCCCGCTCCGGCAACGTAGCGAGCAAGGGCCGCAACGCTTCCCGGTTCTCGATCTGATCCAGGCCGGCATCGATATCGCCGAGCGTGTCGGCAATCGCAGGCGCATCCTCGCTGCCGCTGCCGCCGCTGTCGATAGACAGTGTGTTGTAGGAGCTGCCCGCGACAAGGCCCTCGATCACCTCGTCGCGGTCCATGTCCAGTTCGGCAGCGAGTTCCGTCGCGGTGGGCGCGCGGCCAAGCCGCTGTGACAGATCAGCAGTAGCGGCACCCAACCTCAGGTGCAGTTCCTTGAGCCGGCGCGGCACCTTGACCGACCAGCTGTTGTCGCGGAAGTGCCTTCGAACCTCACCCATGATGGTCGGCACCGCGAACGACACGAAATCCGATCCGGCGTGGACATCAAACCGGATCACCGCGTTGACCAGTCCCACGCGGGCCACCTGCACCAGGTCGTCGCGCGGCTCGCCACGCCCGTCGAACCTGCGGGCGATGTGATCGGCCAGCGGCAGGCATCGCTCCACGATGCGGTCGCGCCGACGCTGGAACTGCGCCGATGACTCGGGTAGATCCTCGAGCTCGCGGAACATGTCGGCGACATCCGCGTACTCAGAGTTCGATCGTGACGACGAACCCTGGGCTGACGACGGGGTCACCGCAACGAACTCGCTCGCCTCGCGGTCATCGAGATCCCGAACACCCGCCCCTCCTCGAGGCCCCGCCCGTCCTGGAAGGTGCGCACCTCGTCGGTCAGCGAACTCAGCACGTGCCAACTGAAGCTGCCCGGGGCCAGGATGTCCGGGCTCTTACACGTGGTCGATGCGTCGATCACCACCGCGTCCTCGCGAGGATCGACCACGAGCAGCAGCGTCGAGTCGGGAACCGCCGATCGGATCAACCGCGTGCACGCTTCGTCGACGGCGAGGCGCAGGTCGGCGACGGCATCGAAATCCAGGTCCTCGAACGTGCCGACGGCAGCCACGAGAGTGCGCAGTATCGCGAGGTTCTCCAGCTCGGCCGCAACCCGGAGTTCGACCGACCGGCCGCTGCGTAGCTGCCCATTGTCCGTGTTCGCGACGTCGGCCACATGACCTCCCGGCAATTTCCTCGCGAGACTACCCCAGGTCGGATCCCAGCTAACCACGAGCGCTCCTATGACCGGTTAGGGAAGAGGTGTGGCAATGGTGCCGACGGGGTAGTCCCTCGTCATGGACGAGATTGCGCCACGCAGCCCGGTCGACGACACGACCGACACCCGGCCGCTGCGCCGGATACTCATCGCCGTAGGACTGGTGCTTGCGGTGTTGATCCTGGTGGGGGTGGCGATATACGCCGGCGCGTTCATCATGCTGGCGCCGATGATGCAGTGACGGCGCTAATGACGAGAACTCCGGCGCCGCGCAGATCGATGTGCTCTTCACCATGGTCCCCGTGCAATACCCCACCATGGTCACCCGTCAAACATGCGACTTCGCCGTAGCGCCGTCCGCGGCCCCGGGATACGCCGAGTGGGCCGCGGGCGCGGGTTCTCCTACCAGAATCCCGACGGCACACCTGTCACCGATACGGCAACGCTGCAACGTATCAAGGACCTGGTGATCCCGCCCGCATGGAAGAAGGTGTGGATCTGCTGCTCCCCGAACGGGCACATTCAGGCGGTCGGAACCGACGCCGCGGGCCGCCGCCAGTACCTCTACCACCGGAAGTGGCAGGAGGCCCGCAACGAGGAGAAGTTCGACCGGGTGCTGGAGATGTCGGCCGCGCTGCCTGACATGCGACGGCGCATCGCCGCCGACCTTCGCCGCCGCGGCCTCGAGCGCGACCGGGTGCTTGCGCTCGCCCTGCACCTACTCGACCTCGGCTACTTCCGGGCGGGCGGCGAGCAGTACGCCGAGGACAACGACTCGTATGGCATCGCTACGCTGCTGTGCGAACACATCGCGCTGCAGAAGCACGCCGTCGAGTTCGACTACCCCGCCAAGAGCGGCGTGCGCCGAACGCTCTTGATCGACGATCCGGAGGTGGTCCGGTCCGTGCGGGCACAGCTGCGCCGCCGCGACCACACCGAGCGATTCCTCGTGTGCCGCAACGGTTCCGGCTGGACCGACCTTCACGCCGACGACCTCAACGCACGGTTCAAAGAACTCGTCGGAGACGAGTACACGGTCAAGGACCTGCGTACCTGGCACGGCACGGTGCTGGCCGCCGCGGCATTCGTCGATGCGGACCCTTCGGTGAACAAGACCATGACCAAACGTGTGGTATCCGCCGTGATGAAGGAGGTCGCGGAGGAGCTCGGCAACACCCCGGCCGTGGCCCGCTCTTCGTACGTCGATCCGCGGGTGGTCGAGGGTTACGAGTCGGGCCTGACCATCGCCGCGGGCGTGCGGCGCGCGGACCGTACCAAGGCGCCCGGGGAGCGGCAGGCGATCCTGGAGAACAGCACCGCGCGGCTGATCCGCAAGGTGACAAAGGGTATCCGGAGCTCGACGAGGTCGACCGCGACACCCTTTTAGTCAGGTCGACGATGGCCGATCGCGGAGTCGAATCCTCCAGCGGCCGAACACCATTCGCCGATCCTGGTCAACTACGCGCGGGGTACACCGCTTTCACCCATGCTGCGACGCGGATTGATCGCATGTTTGCCGATGGGGCCGAGCGGCAACTCCATGTAGTGCGCGGGGAGATTCCCGTGCGGCCCGAAAGGGCCCCATGCTCAAGAAAATGGGCAACGACCGATCCCGCCAGTAGTGAAAGGTAAGCATGACCGAGAAGAAGAACACTGGCCCGGAAGAAGGCATCAAGGGCGCCGTCGAGGACGTCAAGGGCAAGGCCAAGGAGGCGGTCGGCACCGTGACAGGCCGTGACGACCTTGTCCGCGAGGGCAAGGCTCAGCAGGACAAGGCCGACGCCCAAAAGGACGTCGCGAAGAAGGAAGCGCAGGCCGAGTCGGCTCGCGCCGGCGCCAAGGCTGCCGAGAAGCGCCAGGAGGCGCACCAGCGGCCGTAACAGTTCGATAGAAAAGGCCCAGCCGGGAACGCCGGCTGGGCCTTTTTCTTGCGTCGCTAACTGCTGGGGCGCTGTCGTTGCGTATCGGGATGCTCTGCGTACCAACGCTCTTCGATGCGGCGTTCCCGCAGGTGCTCGACGAGCAGCCACCCCGCGCCGATGTTGAATCCTGCGCCGGCGAGTGATGCCAGCGTCAAACCGACGTCATGGTGGCTGGTGGCGAACGCCGCAAGGCACGATACGAATAGCACCAGGGTGACGCCGATGACGACGAGCCCCGGCATGATTTTGTTGTCTTTCATCGACTCGCCGGCATGCGGCCGCGTTGTCCTC
>JAVRPG010000399.1:0-4037 GCA_032162325.1 Mycobacterium sp.
CGCCGTCGGCGACGGTTAGCGCGTTCTCATGGCGCCTCTCCGGCGGCGAGGCCTTGACCAGGTTGAACAGGCCGTCTCGGCCCGGCGGGATGTGTGCGCTGTGCTGGATGTAGTCGTGCGACCAGAACCATTGCGCCGCAAGGAAATCACGCCGATCGGCCAGCGTGTCGAACGCCTCCAGCACGAACGCCTTGTTGCGCTCTTCGGCAGTTGTGCCCATGGTTGGCCTCCACGCAGACATTATTGAACAGACACATTATTGAACAGACTAGTCCAAACAATACCGCTGCCGAGGGTCTTGTCAAGCCGGCCCGTCAACGGCTGCGGCTGACGCCGCCGCTGGTGGATTTGGTCACAGTCACTGCAACGTGTAGTTGCCGGCGAACTCGATACCGATCAGGACCGTGTCGGTGTCGGCGCGATTGTCGGTGCCGCGGGGCAGCACTTCGCGGTGGGTGGAAAACAGGATCCCGTCGAATTGGCGGTAGCCGCTGAGGTAATGGGCGGCGGGCGTGCCGCCGAGGATCTCCGGAGCGTAGTCGTGGCGCGCGATCAGTCCGTCATGATCGATGTAGAGATCCTGCACCCGATTGTGGGTGTGGATTTCGGGCGGGAACGCAATCCGAAGGCGGCGCCAGATCTGACCCGGCCTTTCCTGCCAGGGAGAAAGTTCCTCGACGACGAAGCCGGGCCGACTCGCCAGGAACGGCAGGTTGATGTAGTTCCACAGCGCGTAGCCGCCGAAGTACAGGCCGTGTAGGTGATCCCACGGCGTCGACAAGGTGTGCCCGACGAACGCATCGCGCGGGTGGTCGCGATCCTCCAGCACAGCGCCGTCCGATGATTCGATGCGTACCCGTTGCGGCGTGTAGAGGCCGCGGCAGTCCTTGTTGACAAACGGATGGACGCGCAGCACTTGGTCGGTGGTCGCGACATCTAGGGTGACGTCGCCGAACAGCGCGGACTGGCCTTTGAGTGACCAGGTGATGCCCCACGTCGTCAATCCCGTTGTCACGGTTCGCACTTCCCGCCAGGTCCGCAGTCCGCCGTGGGCCTCGACGACCTGCGCAAGGAGATCACTCACGGCTTGGCCCTTCTGGTTCCGTCGAGAGGCACTGCCTCCACCCCGAAAAAATCACCTACCGAACCGCGCAAACCATGTCGTCTCTATATGGCTTGGCCCGACCGGCACAACTGGATGCACAGAAGTTCAGAGTGGCTCAAACCGCCTGGCGGTAAACGGATTAGCCGAGTTGCGGAGTTAGTAGCGCTGATCGCTCGGGGTCGGGTTGACTGGCAGTGCGGCCGCCGTCCACGGCGATGTTGGTGCCGGTGATGAACGACGCGCGGGGGGAAGCCAAGAATCCGATGACATCGGCGATCTCGTGCGGCTCGGCGGCCCGACCCAGCAGTGTGGTCTTGCCCGAGGCATCAAACAGTTCACGTTTGGCCGCGCCGGTGTAGACAGGTCCCGGTGAGATGGCGTTGACGCGGATACCGGCGGGTCCGTATTCGGCGGCCCAGGAGCGGGCGAAGGAGGCCAGTGCGGCCTTGGTCGCGCCATAGGCGGCGCTGTCGGGCTGACCGACGCTGCCGGCCCTGCTAGCCAGGTTGATGATCACGCCATCGCCGCGGGCCACCATTTTCGGGGCCAGTACCGACACCAGCAGGTAGGGGGCTTGCACGTTGGCGGCGAACAACTGATCCAACGTGTTGGCGGCCAGCTTTGCCGACGGGCCGAACCAGGGGACACCGGCGTTGTTGACCAGGATGTCGACATCGCCGGCCTCCCGAGCCAGCCGCAGCGCCTCCGCCGGTTCAGTCAGGTCCGCACCCACGAACCGGGCTGAGCCGCCGCGGTTTTCGATCTCGGCGACTACGGCAACGCCGCGTGTTACGTCGCGGCCGTGCACGACCACTGTGGCCCCCTGCGCGGCCAGTTGTACCGCCGCCGCGTGACCGATTCCCGATGTCGCGCCGGTGACCAGCGCCACCTTGCCTTCCAGATCCCGAACTATGGTGGGGCTTGTCATGACCACTCCTCGAGCGTTTGAACCGATCAGTCTGATCGATTCGACGCAACACGCACCCGCCGGCGGTTTATTCCCCGCTTGGCCGGGTGTGCTTCCGCAGGCCGCGCACCTGGGCAGCCCGTCGGTAGGGACGGGCGGATGAAGCGTAGGGGGAGGCGTCGGCTACGTCTATCAGACAAGTCTGTCTGATAACCTGCTGTGATGGCGACGAAGACGGCGAAACGGCTCTCAGCGCGGGAGCGGCTGCTCGCCGCCTCTGATGAGCTGTTCTACCGCAACGGGGTGCATTCCACCGGGATCGACGCCGTCATCGAAAAGGCCGGCGTGGCAAAGGGCTCGCTGTACTACATATTCGGCGGGAAGGACGAACTCGTCGCCGCGTACCTTCGAGGCCGCCTGGACGCATGGCGCGAGCGTGTGGATGCGGCGCAGGCCGGCATCGATGATCCGGAGGAGAAGATCCTTGCGGTGTTCGACGCGATCGCTGACTACGTGGCACTTCCGGAGTTCCGGGGCTGCCCCTTTGTCAACGCCGCCGCCGAGGCGCCGGCGGGCGAGGCCCAGGAGCTGGCCATCAAGGAGTACCGCCGCTGGGTGCGTGAATCCTTCCTCGCGCTTGCCGGAGAGACCGGGGTGGCCGACACCGCGTCCCTGGCAGATGCGCTCATCCTGCTGTATGACGGGGCACTCGCTACCGCGGAAGTGGCCAACACCGCGCGGGCCGCGGCGATGACCGCCAAACGCGTCGCGCGGCTCACTATCGCGGTTGCAAAAGCCTCCAGCCCGGCCTGATTGGCGCGTCGGGGCCGCTACCTGCACTGCTCCGGCTATGCTGCGTGCCGACGTTCGCAAGCGTCTCGATTACGATGACGATCAACACCTCCCACGAACAGACCGCGTCCTACTCGCCAAAACCGGGAATTCCATGCCACTTTTCACCGTCACAGTGCGTTCCGGGAGAACGGTGACAGAAAAGGACGCAATATCCGCCGCCATTCATGAAGCAAGCGTCAGCGCTGGTTATCCCGAGGACGATCACTTCCAGAGGCTCATCTCTTTGGAGGAAGCTGACTTTCGCATCAGCCCCCTCTATCCCGATCTGCAGAAGCCTCGCAGCGAGCATGTCGTGATCATCGAGGTCCTGGTCTCGTCAGGGACTGAGGCAGACAGGAAGCGCTCGCTTCTTTCCACGATTGTGACTCGCCTACAGGCGGTAGGAACGGACCCAAACGACGTCATGGTCTTCTTGAGCGAGATCGACCGTGCCAGTAGTTCCTTTGGTGGCGGCCGTCCCGCCCTGCCTGTCGAGGTGCGGCCATAAACACTCACTCACCCAGCGTTCCTTTGAGCATGGCGGTGAGTACCCTGCGTACGCGCGGTTCGACCTCGAAGACTGCGTGCGTCATGCGCGGGTCGCTGCGGTAGAGCGCCGCTACTTCTGGAGCTGGGTTGGCCATTTGCCAGAATGCGCCCGACAGTGAGGTCGCGGTGGCGATGATGTCGATGCAGTCTCGTTCGGTGAGGACGGGCAGGAGCCGTCGCATCACCTCGACGATGGCGTCGACTTCGTTGTGGGTGACCAGCTTGAAGGCGCGTACAGCTTCCAGGGACACGTTTCGCTCCAGGTTAAGCGGCGCCTGCGCGAGCAGGTCGCAGAACATGCCGCGGTCGGCCAGTGTGGTGGAGAAGGCGGAGGCCACAGTCTTCACGGTCGGGGAGCCGCCGACCCTCTCCAATTTCGCGCGGACCGCTGCCGACCATTCTCGCCAGTCTTCGGCGGTGAGGCGCAGGAAGATCTGATCCCGCGTCTCGAAGTAGCGCAGCTTGGCCGACTTGTGCTTGCCTACCGCGTCGGCGATATCGGTCAGGGTGATCTGCCGGATACCTCGCTTGGCGCCGAGCGAGCGTGCCGCTGCCAGGATGGCGTCTTCGCGCTGTTGCTTGGCCTCGGGACTGCGGGCCCTCTGAAAATCCGAGGCATCCATCCACTGATCTTAGCGCAAC
>JAVRPG010000400.1:0-18262 GCA_032162325.1 Mycobacterium sp.
TCGACCGTGTTGCGCAGCGCGGAGGCGGCGTCGGAGCCCTCGCTGATCGGCGCGAGGTCGAGTATCGACAGCGGAACGCTCATGACGGCTCCACCCTCGCATAGCGGTTCTCGGCGATGGGCAATCCGACCCGTTCGCGCAGTGTTTCGCCGTCGATGTAGGTGCTGCGGAAGCGGCCGGCGTGCTGCAGCAGCGGCACGACCTCGTCGACGATCACGGGTAGGTCGGTGGCATTGACTGCCGGCCGCAGCCGCACGCCCTCGATGCCGAGCTGCTGCCAACGCAGGAGCAGGTCCACGAGTTCGGTTGGGGTGCCGTCGAACACCAACGCGTCAGAGCGCGGGTCGGTCGTGCCGTCGAACGAGACGAAGACGTCCGCGTAGACCTTGAGATCGGCGCCACCGGTCGCTGCGATCTCACCGAGGATGGCCAGCAGCGATTCGTCGCCCTGCGGTGTGATGAAGACCAGATCCACACTGCGCGATGCGAACTCGTAGATCGGCAAGGCGTGAGCCAGGGCCGCCACGACGGGTTGGCCCTGAGGCGGGCGCGGGGTGATCGAGGGACCCTTGACCGAGAAGTACTTACCTGTGAAGTCGATGTAGTGCAGTTTCTCCCTGTCGACGAACCGGCCGGTGGCGATGTCGCGGATGACGGCGTCGTCCTCCCAGCTGTCCCAGAGCCGGCGGGCCACCTCTACCGCATCGGACGCCTCATCGAACAGATCCGTCCCGCGGATGTCGCGCCGCCCGAACAGTTCCGCCTCGTGTGGGGTGCCGCTGACCCGCACCTGCCAGCCGGCTCGGCCGTGCGAGATGAAGTCAAGTGTGGCAATGGCTTTCGAGACGTGGAACGGCTCGGTGTGGGTCACCGTGGCGACCGGGATCAGACCGATGTGGTTCGTCACCGGCGCCACCCGGGAGGCGACCAGCACCGCGTCGGGCCGGCCCGCGAGCCAACGGGACTCGATCTCGGGGCGACGACGCCGTTGAGCGGTCAGCGCGTCGTCGAAGGTCACGAAATCGAGCAGTCCGCGTTCGGCGGTAGCGGCCAAGCCGGACCAGTACCGACCACTCGTCACAGGCTCGAGATCCTGCGTGTGCCGCCACGCCTCGGGGTGCCAGCCGTGCCCGTCGAGCGCGACCGCGAGATGAATGTGGTCGGTCATGGCGCCGTCTTTTCCAATGTCTTTTCAAACGCGAGGGGATAGACCTCGCCCTCGGCGGGCAGCGGCTCGGACAGCCGGATGTATCCCGTCGAGAGGTAGAGCGACTCGGCCTCGGGCTGACGATCGCCCGTCGTGAGATAGATGCGCCGGTAGCCGCGGGCAGCGATCTCCGCCTCGAGCTCGACGAGCAGCGCCTTCGCATGGCCTTGGCGGCGATGACGGCTGTCGGTCCAGATGCGTTTGAGCTCGGCGGTGGCTTCATCGAAGCGACGGAATGCGCCGCCCGTGACGGGCTCGTTGTTGAGAAGTCCGATGAGCAGGCCGCCGCCGGGCGGGGCGAAGTCGTCGGCCGGATAGCCACGCAGCCATGTCGACACGGCTTCGTGGCTGGCGCCGTACCGGCTGGCGTACTCGACCGCCAACTCAGCCAGCAGCGGCTCGGCCAGCGGATCTTCCTGGCCGACCTCCACGAAGCGAAGCCTGTTCACGGCTGACACGGACATCACCTAGTGTCTAACGCGGGTCGGCGGGCCGCATTCCAGAGTCACCGATTCGCTCAGGGTGATTGGAAATAACCCCAGGTCGCCACTTCCCACCAAAACTTGACATGTGTAAAGTTTGAGCGCATGGACAACATCAGGGGCAGGACCATCGCGATCACCGGCGCCGCCCGCGGTATCGGCTACGCCACCGCCAAGGCACTGCTGGCCCGTGGCGCCCGGGTGGTCATCGGCGACCGTGACGTCGCGCTTCAGGAGTCGGCGGTCGCGGACCTCACCAAGCTCGGCCAGGTCTCCGGCTATCCGCTCGACGTCACCGACCGGGAGTCGTTCGCGACGTTCCTCGACAAGGCGCGCACCGACGGCGGTGGCCGCATCGACGTGCTGATCAACAACGCCGGCGTGATGCCGATCGGTCCTTTCCTCGAACAGTCCGAGCAGACGATCCGCTCGACCATCGAGGTGAACCTCTACGGTGTGCTTACCGGATGCCAGCTGGTGCTGCCCGAGATGGTGGCGCGCCGTAGCGGCCACATCGTCAACATCGCCTCACTCGCCGGCATGCTGGCCGTGCCCGGGCAGGTTGTCTACGCCGGGACCAAGTTCGCGGTGGTCGGTCTGTCCAGCGGGTTGGCCGACGAGTTCGCCCCCCAGGGTGTCGAGGTGAGTTGTGTGATGCCGACGTTCACCAACACCGAATTGATCACCGGCACCCATACCTCCGCGGCCCAGAAGCCGGTGGAGCCCGAAGACATCGCGGCAGCAGTGATCAAGGTGCTGGACAAGCCGAGCACGCTGGTGTCGGTCCCGCCGTGGGGGCGATTCTTCGGTGCGGTCACGCCGATGTTGTCGGCGAAGGCTCGTCGTTGGCTGTCGCACAAGATGGGCAACGACACTGTGTTCCTCACCTTCGACGCCAAGGCGCGGCAAGCCTACGAACAGCGTGCGCAGGCCGCGCAGGGCGTCGTCGAAGGACCTGACAAGGGTTAGCGAATTGCCCGGCTCTGAGCGACTTTGTCGCTGGGAGCGACTTTGTCGCTCGGAGGCGGGCACTACGGGCGGTCAAACTCCGGAGGCGGATCACCAACGCGGTATGCCTCAATCGCGTCGAGGTGCTCGAACAACTCCTCCGGGATGAACTCGCTGTCCTCCGCGGATCCCGCAAGCATCAGGTGAACGATCTCGGCGTCTTCGGCCGCGGACATCCAGATCGTCGTCACAGGTGCGACTTCGTCCTTGTCGATGTCAATGCCCGAGGGCTCGTAGAACCAGAAGACGAAGTCCTCGTCGGACTCTGCTTCATCAAATGTCCAGCCGCGCTGGGTGATTCGCTGGTCGAGCGCTTCCAGATCGGTGGCGATCGCAGCTTGGGTGGCGACCAGTTCGTCCAGGACGTTGTCCGGCAGCCAGGTTGACTCCGGGGCCGCCCGCCGCTTGGTGCGACGAGCCTTCTTGGCCTCGGTCCGCCTCGACACCTAGCTCAAGGCCTGGTCGAGATCGGTGATCAAGTCGTCAGTTCCCTCCAGCCCCACCGAGATTCGCACCACCCCGTCGCCGAGGCCGATCGCGGCTCGGCCCTCCGGGCCCATCGCCCGGTGTGTGGTGGTGGCCGGGTGGGTGATCAGCGACTTGGAGTCGCCGAGGTTGTTCGAGATGTCGATCAACTGCAGTTTGTCCAGCACCTCGAAGGCGCGCTCCTTGCTGCCGCCCTTGAGCTCGAACGTGATAACTGTTCCGCCGCCGGTCATCTGGCGCTTGGCCAAGTCGTACTGCGGATGCGACTCCAGGAACGGATAACGCGCCCAACTCACTGCGGGGTGTTTCTCCAGGATCTCGGCGATGCGCTGCGCCGACGTGTTCTGGTACTCCACCCGCACCGCGAGCGTCTCCAGACCCTTCAGCAGCGTCCACGCATTGAACGGACTCAACGCAGGCCCGGTGTGCCGCATCAGCTTCTGCACCGGCTCGTCGATGTACTGCTTGTCGCCGAGAATCGCGCCGCCGAGCACGCGGCCCTGCCCATCGATGTGCTTGGTGCCCGAGTAGACCACCACGTCGACCCCCAGCGGGAACCCCTGCTGCAGCAGCGGTGTGGCAAACACGTTGTCCAGTACCACCTTTGCACCCGCCGCATGCGAAAGGTCGCACACCGCGGCGATGTCGACCAGCGACTGCATCGGGTTGGACGGCGTCTCGAAGAACACCGCCTGAGTCGGCACCGACAGCGCCTCTTCCCATTGCGACAGGTCGTCGCCGTCGACGAACACCGTCTCGATGCCCCAGCGCGGCAGGATCTCGCTGCACACCACGAAGCACGACCCGAACAGGCTGCGCGCCGCCACCAGCCGGTCCCCCGCCGCCAGCAATGCGCCCAGCGACGTGAACACCGCCGCCATCCCCGTCGCGGTCGCGAAGCACGCAGGCGCCCCTTCGATCAGCCGCAGCCGCTCCTCGAACATCGAGATCGTCGGGTTGCCGTACCGGGAGTAGACATAGCGGTCGATCTCGCCGGTGAACGCCTTCTCCGCCTCAGCCGCAGACGAGTAGACGTACCCCGACGTGAGGTACATGGCCTCGGCGGTCTCCTCGAAGCCCGACCGCAGCAGGCCGCCCCGCACGCCGATGGTGGCCTGGCTGACCCCGTCCGGCAGTTCGGCAGGCTTGCGCACCGACGGCACCTGGTCGTCCGTGCTGGAGCTCATGCCTCGACTCCCGTTCGCTCCGGTCCTCGCTTCGGGCGGGAGCTTGCCCTTCGCCCCATCGAGCTGGGTCTCGCTGCGATCCTCACTCGCGGTCGTCTTCGGGTGCTCATGACTGCTTCCAGGGCAGGCCGACGGCTTTCCACCCGGTCCTCCCGCGGTGGCCATCCTCGTCGAGGTTGCCCTCGAAGCCGTCCAGCACGTTGTACGACGGGGCGATGCCCGCCTCGGTCGCGGCCTCGGCGGCGCCGATCGAGCGGTTACCGGAGCGACACAGGAAGACCACCGGCCGTCCCCTGCTGGCGCGTGGGCCCACACCGGGCGTCACGCCGGAGGAGACAAGGTCGTCGACGAATCCGTCGTTGTGATTACCGTCGGTGGTGGTCCACTCGACGTACACCACGTCCCGCTGCAGCGAAGACAGATCCGGCACCCCGACGAAGCGCCACTCGGCATCCGTGCGGCAATCGACCAACACGGCCTCGGGGTTGTCGTTCAGCAGCTTCCAGGCCTCCTCAGGCGTGATGTCTCCGGCATAGCTCACGGTCGGAAGTCTCCCACAGCTAGCCGGGGCCGGTCGAACAGGCCTTCCATGCTCCGTCCTCGCGCGTGAACGTCATCGCAACACCGGTTTTGGCCTCCGGTGCCTTGTCGAAATGATAGGTCACTTTGCCGGTGGCGCGGTCGCCCTCGATCACCACGTCGGTGACATCGTCGACGAACCGCTCCCCGCGTTTGGCCACCGAATCACGTTGCCGGGCAAGGACATCCGCCTCGACGCCCTGCTGGTCGCGGCAGGTGTAACTGCGGAAGTCGGCGTAGTTCTGCCGTTGCAGCGCGTCGTTCTGACCGACCGCTGCACGGCCGACCCGCTGGTCTTCGGGAACGTCGTCGCCACCGAACACGTTGAACAGCCCGATTACGATCACGACGAGCACAATGATTGCCAGCGCGCCCAGGAACGGCGCCATCGTCGGCCGGTCAGCGGCCGAGTCGCCTTGGGGGTCGGTCACCAGAGTTTGCGAAGTGCCGCCGACACCCGTCGGGCCCGATCCCGCGCGACGATCGGGTCGGGCGCCGTGGCCAGCGCCACCCCGAGCCGTCGACGGCCGTCCGTCTCATCGGGCCGGTCGAACAGCCGCACGTCGCTCTCGGCGACGGCCAGCGCCTCGCCGAGCACCACGCGCAGATCCGCGTCCTTGGCGGCGGCCGACTCGGCCCCTGCGTAGCTGACTTCCGCCGCGGCCGGCGAGATCATGATGGTGTCCACGGCGAGCCCGAGGATCGCCCTGGCGTGCAACTCGAACTGCGAAAGCCGTTGCGAACGCAGCGTCACCAGGCCGCTGTCGTAGGGCCGGGGCCGCACGTCGGCGAAGTACACCTCGTCGCCGCGCACCATCAGCTCCACCCCGAATACGCCGCGCCCGCCGAGCGAGTTGACGATGCGCGCCGCGATCGACTTCGCCGCGTCCAGGGCGGCGGGCGACATCTTCTGCGGCTGCCACGACTCCAGCACGTCGCCGTCGGCCTGGCGGTGGCCAATCGGCTCGCAGAAGTGCACCGCGGGACCCGCCGGTCCGGTGGTGCGGACGGTCAACAGGGTGACCTCGAAGTCGACCTCGACGACGGTCTCGGCCATCACCCGGTTGTGCGGGATGCGGCCCGCGGCCATGGCGCGGTGCCAGGCCGGCTCGACGTCGTCGACACGCAACACCACCGACTGGCCGTCGCCCGGCGCCGCCGCGATCGGCTTGACGACCAGCGGGAAACCCGCGTGCTCGGCGACCGCGGTGAGCTCCTCGACCGACCCGGCGAACCAGAACGGCGCGGTGGGCAGCCCGAGCTCATCGGCGGCCAGCCGGCGCAGTCCCTCCCGGTCGAGGGACAGCCGGGTGCTGCGCGGCGTCGGAAACACCTCGATGTTGCCGCGCTCGGCGACGGCGATCAGGGCGTCGGCTGCGATGACGCCCGCGTCGGCGACGACGTAGCGCGGGTTCTCCTTCTCGATGAGCGCGGTCAGCTCCTCGGCGTCGTTCATCTTCACGACGGCGGCGCGGTCGGCCACGCCGTGCGCCGGGGCGTCGGCGTAGCGTTCGACGGCGATGACGTCGGCCCCGAGCCGCTGGAACGCCAGCGCCAACTCGCGGCTCAATTCGCCAGAGCCGAGCAGCATCACGGTGGATCCCGTCGGCTCGGGGGCGTTGCCGTTCACGACCGGCTCCGCGGTCGTCGTATCGCCTTCAGTCGTTTCACTCATCGCACCCAGCCTGCCAGATGCTCAACCCAGTCGGACGTCGATGTAGCACCACCGCCAGTTCTCCCCGGGCTCGGCGGAGCGCATCACGGGATGACCGGTCGCATGGAAATGTTCGATCGCGTGCTGGTGCGGGCTCGAATCGCAGCAGCCGACGTGGCCGCAGGTCAGGCACATGCGCAGGTGCGCCCACGTAGTCTCACCGTGCTCGGCGCACTCCCGGCATTTGCCGGGCGTGAGCGGTTCCGGCTCGACCCCGGATGCAGCGTCTGCGGCGAGGTGTTCGCATGTCTCGGGGACCGCTGCGGAGTTGGCGTCGCTGCGGCGTGATCTCCTCAGCATGTTGATAAACGATACGGACAGGTTCGACGAGGAGGTTTGGCGACGTGGGTGCCTCACTGCTGGCGGTACTGGTGGTGTCGGTCATATTGGCCGCGGTGGCGCGCCGCTATGACGTGTCGGCCCCGCTGGCGTTGGTGGTCGCCGGCTTGTTGGCCGGCCTGCTCCCCGGCTTCAAGCAAATCGAGCTCAACCCCGGGCTGGTGCTGTATGTGCTGCTGCCGCCGCTGCTGTGGTCCGCCGGCCTGGAGAGCAGCTACGTGGCGCTGCGCCGCAACATCAGGCCGATCGGGCTGCTGGCGGTCGGGCTGCCGCTGGCGACGACGTTCGCGGTCGGTTACGTGGCCTACAAGACAGTGCCCGAGTTGACGGTCGCGGCGGCGTTGACGCTCGGCGCAATCGTCGCTCCGCCGGATGCGGTGTCCGCCACGGCGGTCGGGCGCCGTCTCGGTTTGCCGCGCCAGGTGATGACGCTGCTCGGCGGCGAAAGCCTGCTCAACGACGCCACCGCACTTACTGCGTACAAGGTGTCGCTGGCCGCGGCGATAGGTACCGCCGCCACCTGGGGAAGCGGGTTGGCGACGTTCGGACTGGCGGCCGTTGGCGGGGTCGCGGTGGGGGTGGCGCTGGGCTCCGTCATCGCCTTCATTCGCTGGCGGCTGGACGACCCAGTCGTGGAAAGCGCGCTGGGCCTGGTGGCGCCGTTCATCATCTACCTGGCCGCCGAGGAGATCCACGGCTCGGGTGTGGTCGCGGTTGTCGTCGCGGCACTGATCCTCGGCCAGAAGTCCACCCGCGCGAGCTACGCCACCCGGCTGCAGGACACCGCGGTGTGGAAGGCCCTGCAGCTGATCCTGGAGTCGTTCGCGTTCCTGATGATCGGTCTGCAGCTGCCGATGGTGGTGGGCGAGCTGGCAGGCATCTCCGCGTCGGTGATCGCGATCTCGTCGCTGGCGGTGTTGGCGACGGTGATCGGCGTCCGGCTCGTCTGGGTGTACGTGTTCGCGTACCTGCCGCGGATGCTCTTCAAGGGAATCCGTGACCGCGAACCGGCGCCGACGCCCGCACAGGTGTTCGTCGTCGCGTGGGCAGGCATGCGCGGGGTGGTGTCGTTGGCGGCGGCGTTCGGCGTTCCGCTGACGACGATGTCGGGTGCGCCGTTTCCGGGACGCCCGCAGCTGGTGTTCCTTACCTTCGTGGTCGTGATCGGCACCCTGCTGTTGCACGGCCTGACTCTGCCGTGGCTGATTCGGCGGCTCGGCGTGCAGGGCGACGATGCCCGCACCGACGCGATCGCCTCGGCGGCCGCACAGGACAAGGCGGCACGGGCGGCGGCCGAGCGGCTCGACGAGGTGCTGGCCGGGGAGGAGGTCACCGACGTGCACGAGCGGGCCGCGGATGTGTTGCGCGGCTGGAACACTCGCAGGCGCAACTCGGCATGGGAGCGGTTGGGCCGCGACGAGGGGGAGATCGGCGAGAGCCCGGCATCGGCGTTCCGCCGGTTGCGGCTGGAGATGCTGGCGGCCGAACGCGCGACGTTCATCGCCGAACGCGACAGCGGGCAGATCGACGACGAGGTGCTGCGTGAGGTGCTGCGCGGGCTCGACCTCGAGGAAGCGACACTGAACCGTGGCTGAATCGCGATTGATCGACACCGTGCTCGGATCGGTGCGGGTCCAGGTCCGCGGCAGCGGCGAGGCGATGATGTTCTGGCCGAGCCTGCTGATGACGGGCGACATGTGGGCGGCGCAGGCCGATCATTTCGGCACCGAGCACCGGGTGATCCTCGTCGACCCTCCGGGTTTCGGCGAAAGCCAAAAGCTCACGGCGCCATTCACGTTCGAGGATTGCGCGCGCTGCATCGTCGACATCCTCGACGGTCTTGGTGTGCAGCGCACACACTTCGTCGGGAACTCGTGGGGCGGCATGATCGGCGGGACGTTCGCCGCCACCTATCCCGAGCGCATCGGCAGCGCGGTCCTGATGAACTGCACCGCGTCGCCCGCCGGCGCGCGACAGAAGATCGAGTACGGCTTGCTGTTGCGGATGGCCGGACTGCTGGGCGGGATCCGGCCGCCGCTGACCCGTTCGGTGCTCAAGGCATTCCTCGGCCCGACGACGTTCACCACCCGGCCCGACGTCGTGGCGTTTGTGCGCGACGCGGTGCAGCGCGCCGATGTGCGTTCGGGTGGCTGGGCGGTTCGCAGCGTGGTGCCTGCACGGCCGGATCAGCGAGCGCTGCTGTCCCGGGTGACGACGCCGGTGATGGTGGTCGCCGGTGCCGAGGACGCGACGTTCCCGTTGGCCGAGACGATCGCGATGGCCGATGCGATCCCTGGCGCGGCCGTCGCCGTGCTCGAGGGTGTCGCGCACCTGGCCGGGCTGGAGAACCCGCCGCTCGTCAACAAGCTCATCGAGGAGTTCGTTTTTCGCGCGTAACGTCGAATCATGACTCAAGCGCCGGAGTTGCCGCCGCTGCACATGCGACGCGATGCGTTCAACCCGACCCGCGAGCTTCGGGAAATCCGCGAGACCACCGGCGTGCGCACCGTCGTCAACGCGTTCGGCACGACGGTGTACCTGGTCACCCGCCACGAGGACATCAAGGAAGTGCTGTCGGACCACGAGCGGTTCTCCAACGGCAGGCCACCGGGATTCGTCGTGCCCGGGGCTCCAACGGTTTCCGACGAGGAGCTGGCCAGCGCGCGGGCAGGCAACCTGCTCGGGCTCGACCCGCCGGAGCACCAGCGGCTACGCCGCATGCTCACCCCCGAGTTCACCATCCGGCGGATGAAACGGCTGGAGCCGCGCATCGTCGAGATCGTCGATCAACAGCTCGACGCGATGGAAAGCGCAGGGCCGCCCGCGGATTTGGTGGGGAGCTTCGCGCTGACCATCCCGTCGCTGGTGATCTGCGAGCTGCTCGGGGTGCCGTACGACGACCGCGACGACTTCCAGCGGCGCAGCGCAGGGCAGCTCGATCTATCCATTCCGATCCCCGAACGGCTCGACCTGCAGCGGCAGGGCCGCGCCTACATGCAGTCACTGGTCAAGCGATCGCGGCAACACCCCGGCGACGACATCCTCGGCATGCTGGTCCGCGAGCACGGCGCCGAGCTCACCGACGACGAACTCATCGGCGTGGCCGGCCTGCTATTGCTCGCCGGGCACGAGACCACATCGAACATGCTCGGCCTTGGCACGCTGGCCCTGCTGCGGCATCCCGATCAGCTGGCCGCGGTCCGTGACGATCCCGACGCTGTCGGTCCTGCCGTCGAGGAACTGCTGCGCTGGCTGTCGATCGTGCACAGCGCCATTCCGCGCATCACCACCACCGACGTCGAGATCGCCGGCGTACCCATTCCGGCCGGAGAGCTGGTCTTCGTATCGCTGCCGTCGGGCAATCGCGATCCGGGCTTCACAGACTCCCCGGAGGTGCTCGACATCCGGCGCGGTGCGCCGGGGCATTTGGCGTTCGGCCACGGTGTGCACCACTGCCTGGGTGCCCCGCTGGCCCGCATGGAGATGCGCGTCGCGTTTCCTGCGCTGCTGCAACGCTTCCCGACGTTAGCGCTCGCGGAGGACTTCGACGATGTGCAGTTCCGGTCGTTCCACTTCATCTACGGTCTGAAATCACTGGAGGTAGCGTGGTGATGGCCCCTTGAAGATCTCAGCCGATCGCGACGTCTGCATCAGCGCGGGCAACTGCGTGATGGCCGCCGACGCCGTCTTCGATCAGGACGAGGACGGCATCGTCGTAGTGCTCGTCGACCACGTGCCCGCTGGCGAAGAAGACCATGCCCGCGAGGCCGTAAAGCTCTGCCCGTCACAGGCTTTGCGGATCGTGGAGGAGTGACTTACCTCGGATACCCACATCCGTCACTCAGACCCCAAAGTCCCCGGCATGCGCCTTCGATGAAACGTGGTACCGCATGTGGTACCACGTTTCGAGAGAACATCGGCCCGCCAGAGCAGTGACGCGAGTGACTAGTCGTCGCGATCGAGGTCGATGACGCCGGCCCTGATCAACAGCAGCACGCTGACCACGAACACCCAGATCGGGAACGCCAGCGTCAGCCACACGGTGATATCAGCGGACACCAGAAGTCCAAGCGCGGCGAGGTAAGTCACGCCGACCAGCCAGCGGGGCATCAGGCCCGTCTTGAGCCAGATGGTAGCCAGCGAGATCATGAAGACCGCCGCCATCCGCAGCGCGTAGGTCTTACTGAGCGTCAGCAGCAGCACCTGCCCGAACACGGCCATGTCGCCGCTGCTGTGCGTGAGGGCCACGCCGACCGCCGACGACACGAAAATCATCGCCAGGAACAGCAAGCCACTGCCGATGAAGACCGACGAAAAGAACTTGTCCTCGAAGCCGCCGAAGCCGTCCCGCACTACGCCGATGAACCACAGGAAGGCTATCCCCGCGAACGGCATCAGAATCGAGGCGACGTTGATGTGGTGACCACCGTCGTCCCACTGCGACCCTGGCTCGGCGCCCTCGGGCAGGGCGGTGCGGATGAGGATCAGCGCGGCGCCGAACAACAACGCGAACAGCACACCGGCGATCGCCGCCGCACGAGGCGTCGATAACCGACGCAGTTGGCGATCCACCTGGTTTTGCGTCACGCCGTCATGGTGACACGGTTACGGTTGACCGGGGAGCAATCTGATCATCAGACCGTTCGCTTCGGCGAGCAGGTTGGCTTCGGCATCGCTGGCGTCCCGCAATTCCGCATTGACGAACGCCTTGCGCCCCTCCGCCTCTCGCACCCAGCCGCGCGCGGTCAGCGGCGCGTCGATCGGCGTCACTTTCCGGTAGTCGACGTGCAGGAACGCCGTACGGCTGATCGGTCGCCCGGCCGCGTGGATGACCATGCCGAACACCGAGTCGAACAGCAGTGGCAGCACGCCGCCGTGCACCGCGTAGTTTCCGCCAACCGCGAACCGGCTGAACTGCACGCTCAATTCGACACCGTCGGGATCAAACTTGGTCACCCTGTACGGCGGCATCAGTAGGCTGCCGCTGCCCGGCAGGCTCGGCACGCGGTTGGCCGGGCCGACGCCCTCGGCAGCCTCGAACGGGTCGAGTAGCTTGACCAGTTCCTCCGCGCGGTCGGCCGCCTGCTCCCAGGTCTCACTGTCGGGGTCCGCCGACACGGCCAGATCCTGCGCCCGTCGCATCGCGGTCAGGAATCGCCCGAAACCCGGACCGGGGTCGGCCGCTTGGAAGTTCGGGAACCCACCGTGTTTGTCGTACTCGGGATCGAGGAGATGAGGATCATCCGTCACGAACGCGCCGCCAGGACGTCGCGGCGCACGATGGTCTGGTCACGTCCGGGTCCGACACCGATGCACGAAACATGTGCTCCGGCAAGCTCTTCCAGCCGCAGCACGTAATCGCGCGCCTTGGCGGGCAGGTCGTCGAACTCGCGGGCGTCGGAGATGTCCTCCCACCAGCCGGGCAGCTCCTCGTAGATGGGCTCCGCGCGGGCGATGTCGCTCTGGGTCATCGGCATGTCGTCGACGCGCTTGCCGTCGACGCGATAACCGATGCACACCGGCACCGTCTCCAGGCTCGACAGCACGTCGAGCTTGGTAAGGAAGTAGTCGGTGATCCCGTTGACGCGGGTCGCATACCGCGCGATCACCGCGTCGAACCATCCGCAGCGCCGACGCCGGCCCGTGGTCACGCCGACCTCGCCGCCGGTCTTGCTCAGGTACTCGCCGAATTGATCGAACAGCTCGGTGGGGAACGGACCCGAACCGACGCGGGTGGTGTAGGCCTTGAGAATGCCCAACACGGTGGTGATGCGGGTCGGGCCGATGCCGGAGCCGACGCACGCGCCGCCGGCGGTCGGATTCGACGACGTCACATAGGGATACGTGCCGTGGTCGACGTCGAGCAGCGTGCCCTGCGAGCCTTCCAGTAGAACGGTCTCGCCCTTTTCGAGCGCGGCGTTGAGCAGGTAGCGGGTGTCGGCGATGCGGTGCTTGAAACCCTCGGCCTCCGCCAGCAGCGTGTCGACGACCTCCTCGGCTTCGAGCGCCTTGCGGTTGTAGATCTTTACCAGCACCTGATTCTTGAATTCCAGTGCGCCTTCGATCTTTTCGGCCAGCAGCGTTGGGTCGAGGACGTCGGCGACGCGGATGCCGATGCGGGCGATCTTGTCCTGGTAGCACGGGCCGATACCGCGGCCGGTGGTGCCGATCTTCTTGCTGCCCGCGTAGCGCTCGACGACCTTGTCGATCGCCACGTGATACGGCATCAACAGGTGTGCGTCGGCGGAGATCAGCAGCCGCTCGGTGTCGACCCCGCGATCCTCCAGGCCCTTCAGCTCGGTGAGCAACACACCCGGATCGACGACTACCCCGTTGCCGATGACGTTCGTGACACCGGGGGTGAGGATGCCCGACGGGATCAGGTGAAGTGCGAAGTTTTCCCCCGTCGGCAGCACCACGGTGTGGCCTGCGTTGTTGCCGCCCTGGTAGCGCACAACCCACTGCACACGGCCACCGAGCAGATCGGTCGCCTTTCCTTTGCCCTCATCCCCCCACTGGGCGCCGATGAGCACGATTGCCGGCATGGCATTTCTCCCGCTAATTTTGATAAAGCTGAGCCGAAGGCTGAACCTGCTGGTAAACGATGGTAGCTAGGCAATGTCACATGTTTCTGCGCGGTCCACGCACAAGCTAGATCGAATCCACGCACCAGCCCTGGTTTGCCGGTGGCGGTTGGTGCCCGGTGGTTGCCTGTCACGCCCGTTAGGGTAGTGGACTCTCGCTCCTGGTCGTGACTTGACGTGCCCGGTCGCTGGCCGCAACTGCGCCACCGCGAGCGCCGATATTGGCTCGACAGTATCGAAATCACTCCAGAACGCTAATGTTTCTCATGGCACAGCCTTTGAGCGTTGGCTTTCAATCCGCCACGTTTGCAAGGGGTTTCATAGTGTCACAAGACAAACGCCGTCTATCAACCTATGAAGCTGCTGAGTATCTCGGAGTCTCCGATGTTGTTGCGAAAAGCAGTGAAAGAAAAGAAACTACGCGCCTACCGGGTGGGCCGGAGAATCTACCGTTTCGCCCCCAGCCGATCACACAGTCGGTACTACGGCGGCCGTCGCGGCTACGTCCGCCCCCGCATCACATCCGACGAGATTGCACGCCAATTTCCAAGTGCTGCCGTTAGTTTCGCGCCCACGTTCCGAAGTCAGGACCGAGGAGGCGTTCGTGATGCCCGACTGCGAGCCGGCGCTGCATTCCCTGTAAACCGATCCGCCCCCTCCGTTGTGGAGGGCGGATCTCGCCGAGTCGGCTGGGCCTAGTCCCCGCTGCGGTGCTTCCCGCCTCCATCTTTGTTGTCGGTGGTGGCGCTGGCGCCGCTCTTGGTGATGCCGCCACCCGGCGTCGTGCCACTACCCGGCGTGGTCCCGCTGCCCGGCGGCCTCGCCCGCTAGTGAAGCGTTGAACATCGAGTTCTCTGTCGTTTTGACCGCCGTAGTGGTGCTGGGCGTGGCGCCTGTGAACACCCAGTTGAGGGTCTGGGTGAACGAGGTGGGCAGGCGCGTCAGTGGCACGACCACGCCGGTTCTCCGGGCGGTCACGGGTCCTGCCCGCCCTCTCACCCGGCGCTGGCAAAGCGAGCGGCTCGCGCTCGACCCGCCGCTCGACGTGCGCGGCGCGGGCGGTAGCTCTGGGAATCGGAGTTGCCGCGGTCACTGGACACGGGCCGAGCGTTCAGGTGCGTCCGGGTCTGAGTCGTCGTCGACGAACTTGTCGACATCGAGTGGCAACGCGGCGTCGAGCGCGGCAGAAAGTACGAACGCGGACAACAAATCTCGCAACACCGATGGCAGTGCCCGGTGACGGTCGCGACGGCGTGCCGGTACCTGCGACCAGTGCCGATGCCAACCGGCCACTGGTGGACAGTTCTATCTCTCGAGATGGAATATATCCGAGGTCAGCGCAAGCTCTTCTCTAGCGAACAGTTTTCCCAGCTCAGGGCCGGTAAAATGGGACCTATGCCACCGATCGCCGAGGCCGAACGCCAGGAGACGTTTGACTACTACTTGCGGCGAGACATCTTCTGCGGCGAGAACTGCGAACAGGAGTTTCCAAACGTCAGCCTTGATTCAATCCTGTTGGCAAGTACTGAATTAGAACGCCAGCTAGACCGTAGGCAGTTCAATCAACCCTTACAGCACCTTCGGGCACATCGGCAACTACTCGCGCCGCCACGTAATCCGTTGTGGATCAATGGATCTGCGGATCCACCCACCCGTCCAGGAGAGCCTCACAGCCAAATCGTGATGCAGCCGGTGACCCGCCCTATCCGAGCCGATCGCGAGGGGCCGCGTTGACCACCACGGATGTTGTGGTGTTGCTGTTCGGCGGCCGTCGATTGCCCCGCGCGTTGCGGGATCTGCCGGTGGTCGGCCTCGACGACATCGCCGACTGCCGCAGGGTCGTTGTCGTGGGATCGGACGCCGATCTTGCCGCGGTACTAACCCGGTTATTGCGGGCGGAACGGCTCGACGTGGAGGTGGGCCACGTTCGCCGACCGTGGAACGCGCGCAGGGCCCGCACCGGCGAGGCGCAACGGGTTCCGCTCATCCGCGACGAGACCGGGACCGTCATCGTCCGCGCCGCGTACTGGCTGCCGCCCGACGAGCAGGCCCGCACGATCCACGGCGAGGCCGTCGTCGACGACACGCTGCTGTTCGACGGCCAGGTGACCGGCGTGCGGATCGAGCCGATGCCGACCGTGCCGGGCCTGCGCGCGAGCGCGCTGTCGGGTCGCACGCGACCGAAACGCTGGGTGACCGGCCGCGCCGCGCAGCTCGGCACCGATGCTGCGCTGGTGGTGCGCGACGGCGTGCCTGCACCGAGGCCGGTGCGCCGGTCGACGTTCTATCGACACACCGAGGGCTGGCTGTTGGTCAGCTAAGGGCCGCCGCGCCCCGGGCCCAGACGTATGCTCACCTCCATGAGCGCGCCCGCGACGGACGCCGTCTTGGTTCGCGCCGACGGGCCTGCGGCGCGCATCACCCTCAACCGGCCGGGGAAGCGCAACGCGCTCAGCCTCGAACTCATGGAAGAGCTGATCGCCACACTGCACCGGCTGGGCGAGGATCCGGGCGTGCGGGCGATCGTCATCGACTCCGCAGGCCCGACGTTCTCCGCGGGTCACGACCTGACCGAGATGATCGGCCGCGACGTCCCGTTCTACCAGCGGCTGTTCGATGTCTGCACCGAGCTCATGGAGACCATCCACCGTGTGCCACAGCCGGTCATCGCAAAGGTCGAGGGGATGGCGACGGCGGCGGGCTGTCAGCTTGTCGCCGCCTGCGACCTGGTGGTGGCCGCCGATGGTGCACGCTTCGCCACTCCGGGTGTGAAGATCGGCCTGTTCTGCTCCACGCCGATGGTGCCGCTTTCGCGCGCGATCGGCCGCAAGCGTGCGCTGGAGATGCTGCTCACCGGCCAGCCGATCGCCGCAGAGACCGCGCTCGATTGGGGCCTGGTGAATCGCGTCGTCCCGGCGGAGGCGCTCGAAGACGAGGTGAGCACCATCGTCGACGCAATCGTTGCCTCGAGCCCGCTTACCGTCGGTCTCGGCAAGGAGGCGTTCTACGCCCAGATCGAGCTCGACGAACACCGGGCATACGACCTGACGAAGGCCGTCATGGCGATGAACGCTTGCGCCGACGATGCCCAAGAGGGCATGTGCGCGTTCCTCGAGAAGCGCCCAGCGACCTGGCGTAGTAGCTAGACGCCGGGGCGATACTCCTAGTCCGGTAGTTTCGTGAAGTGAGCGTCCGCCCCTTGCACCAATCGGTGCGGCCCAGCCCCATCTTCCTGGCGATCGTGGCACTCACGGTCGTCGGCGGGGTGCTGGCATGGCTGGCCGCGGACGCCGTACGGCCGCTGGCGTACGTCGGTGTGTTCACATTCGTGATCGCCGGCTTTCTGGTGTCGCTGTGCGTGCACGAGTTCGCGCACGCCTACACCGCGTGGCGCTTCGGCGACCACGACGTCGAGGCGCGCGGCTATCTGACCCTGAACCCGTTGAAGTACTCGCACCCGCTGCTGTCGCTCGGGCTGCCTGCGCTGTTCATCGCACTGGGCGGGATCGGCCTGCCCGGAGGTGCGGTGTACCTACGGACGTCGTGGATGACGAAGCGGCAGAAGACCCTCGTCAGCCTGGCGGGGCCGGCCACCAACCTCGTGTTCGCGGTCGTCCTGCTCGTGTTGACCGGCCTGCTGCGGGAGCCGGATCACGCGGTGTTCTGGGCGGGCATGGCGTTTCAGGCCTTCCTGCAGGTGACCGCGTTCCTGCTCAACATCCTGCCGGTCCCGGGACTGGACGGTTACAGCGCGCTCGAGCCACACCTGAGCCCCCAGACTCAGCGCGCCCTCCAGCCGGCAAAACAGTGGGCGTTCCTCATCCTGCTGCTCCTCCTCTTCACGCCACAGGTCAACGGTTGGTTCTTCGGCCTTGTGGACTGGTTCTTCGGTCTATCCGGGATCTCGACCGCCCTGTGGCAAATCGGCAGCCAGCTGACCCGGTTCTGGTCCGCTTGGTTCTGACGGCGGCCTTGCGACATATGCGTCTTTACGCATAGATTGCAAATATGGGTGCCGGACACGATCACAGCAATGCCGACACCCGTGTCAGCCGGATGCTCATCGCCGCCGCGATCCTGACCGCCTTCTTCGTCCTCGAGCTCACCACCGCCTTTGCGATCAATTCGCTTGCGCTGCTCTCCGACGCCGGCCACATGCTCACCGACTTGGTCGCGATGTTCATGGGTCTGACCGCGGTGCTACTCGCCCGTCACGGCAGCGCGTCTCCGGCCCGCACCTACGGCTGGCACCGCGCCGAGGTGTTCACCGCCGTCGCCAACGCGGTGCTGCTGCTGGGCGTCGCGGCGTTCATCCTCTACGAGGCCTTCGAGCGGCTGGGTGACGCGCCAGAGATTCCCGGTGTGCCGATGATCCTCGTGGCGCTCGCCGGGCTGGTCGCCAACGCCGTCGTCGTGCTGCTGCTGCGGTCGCACTCCGAGGAGAGCCTGGCCGTCAAGGGCGCCTACATGGAGGTGGTCGCCGACACCGTCGGCAGCATCGGCGTGCTGATCGCCGGCATCGTCACCGTGACCACGAGCTGGCCCTACGCCGACGTCGTGGTCGCCGTGTTCGTCGCGCTGTGGGTGCTGCCGCGGGCGATCTCACTGGCCCGTTCCGCGCTGCGGATCCTGTCCGAGTCGTCGCCCAGTCACATCGACGTCGAGGAACTGCGCTC
>JAVRPG010000401.1:0-2516 GCA_032162325.1 Mycobacterium sp.
CGCCCCGCGGGCCGATCAAGACGGAATCCCGCATCGACGTGCCCCGCAGCGGGCAGGACGTCGCCCGCGGACCGGTGACGTTCGGCGGCGTCGCCTGGGCGCAGAACCGCGGCGTGCGCGCCGTCGAGGTCCGCATCGACGAGGGCGGCTGGCAGCCCGCCGATCTCGGCGCCGGCTACTCGAACGACACGTGGCGGCTGTGGAGCTTCAACTGGCAGGCCACCCAGCCGGGATCGCACACCATCACGGTGCGGGCCACCGACAACACCGGTGCGGTCCAGACGTCTGAGGAGGCCGACCCGGTCCCCGACGGCGCCACCGGCTGGCACACGGTGTCCTTCGCGGTCAAGTAACTTCCGCGACTGGGGGCACCTCCCCGCGTGCAAAGGGGAGCGTGTCTGTACCTCGACGCGCCGGAAAATCATGTGCAAATGCGCACGCTCGCGCCTAGTTTGACGTCCCATGTCCAAACAACCCGCACAGCTGTGGCGCCGCACGCTGCGTGACGCGCTGCTGGCGGCCCGCAAGGACCGCGACTCCATGCGGGTCTCGGCGCTGCGCTCTGCGATGAGCGCGATCGACAACGCCGAGACCCCTGACGACGCGCGGGTCGACGCCCCGTCGAGCGCGACGATCGCCGGTGGCGTGGTTGGGCTCGGTGCTGCCGAGGTGGCGCGGCGTGTGTTGTCCGACGCGCAGATCCGCGAATTGATGCACGCCGAGATCGACCAACGGTTGACCGCGGCGCGGGACTTCACCGCAGGAGGCCACACCGAGCGCGCGGCCACCCTGCGGGCCGAGGCGGCTGTGCTCAGCGGCCTGCTCGGAGATGTCTGACGGCCGTGCCAGGCTGGGCTCGTGCAGCTCATTGACGTCGCCGACGCGTCTGCCGAGGTCGGAGCGACCTCCGCGCGGCTGGCCAAGATCGCCCGCATCGCCGACCTGCTGGGCCGCGCCGGCGCCGAGGGCGACGCGAAGCTGGTCGCCGTGGTGGTGTCCTGGCTGTCGGGAGAGCTACCGCAACGGCAGATCGGCGTCGGCTGGGCCGCGCTTCGCTCGTTGCCGCCCCCGGCGGACGCGCCGTCACTGACGGTGCTGCAGGTCGACGCCGCGTTCAGCGAGATCGGCCAGGTCGCAGGGAAGGGTTCGCAGGCACGGCGCGCCGACCTCGTCAACGCGCTGTTCGCTGCGGCCACCGAGCCCGAGCAGACCTTTCTGCGCCGCCTGCTCGGCGGCGAGCTGCGGCAGGGCGCTCTGATCGGGGTGATGGCCGACGCGGTGGCGAAAGCCGCGAACATCGCGGCGCCGACGGTGCGTCGCGCGGCGATGCTGGGCGGCGACCTGCCTGCCGTCGCGGCCGCCGCGTTGACCGATGGCGAGGCAGCGCTGGACCAATTCACGCTGCGGGTGGGCCGCCCGGTCGGCCCAATGCTTGCGCAGACCGCCGCCGGTGTCAGCGACGCGCTCGAACGCCTCAGCGGCACAGCGGTTTTCGAGGCAAAGCTGGATGGCGCGCGGGTGCAGATCCACCGCGCGGGCGATTCGGTATCGATCTATACCCGCAGCTTCGACGACGTCACCGAGCGGCTGCCGGAGGTGGTCGAGGCCGCGCTGGCGTTGCCGGTCACGGACCTGATCGCCGACGCGGAGGCGATCGCCCTTCGCGCCGACGGGCGCCCACATCGGTTCCAGGTCACCGCGTCGCGGTTCGGCCGCACTGCCGACATCGCAGCCGCCCGCGAGTCGCAGCCGTTGTCGGTGTTCGTGTTCGACCTGCTGCATCTCGACGGCAAAGACCTGCTGGACCAGCCGACCAGCGAGCGCGTCGCCGCCCTGGACGCGATCGTCCCGAAAGCCCATCGCGTCGATCGACTGATCGCCGACGACGCCGACGCCGCACAACGGTTTCTCGACGTCACACTCGACGCCGGACACGAAGGGGTGATGGCGAAGTCGCTGACCGCGCCGTATGAGGCGGGCCGCCGCGGCGCGGGCTGGCTGAAGGTGAAGCCGGTGCACACCCTCGACTTGGTCGTGCTCGCCGTCGAGTGGGGCTCGGGCCGCCGCACCGGAAAGCTCTCCAACATCCACCTCGGCGCGTTGAACCCGGCGACGGGCGGATTCGTCATGCTTGGAAAGACTTTCAAGGGGATGACGGACGCGATGTTGGAGTGGCAGACCACGCGGTTCATGGAGTTGGCCGAAGGAGCCGCGGAGGCGGCGACATCAGACGTCGGTCCCGCGGACCGCAGAATCCTCAGACTGCGGCCCGAGCAGGTGGTCGAGATCGCGTTCGACGGAGTTCAGGGCTCGTCGCGCTACCCCGGCGGCATGGCGCTGCGGTTCGCGCGAGTACTGCGCTACCGCGACGACAAAAGCCCAGCTGAGGCCGACACGATCGACACCGTGCGCGCCCTTTACGAGCGCGGTTCATAACCGAATCGATACCCCGAATCGGCCCAACACCGTTTTCCACGGTGGAAGGATCAGTCACCTGACACGAAACGCGATGACGA
>JAVRPG010000402.1:0-6357 GCA_032162325.1 Mycobacterium sp.
TGTCGCTCTCGGAGCTGCGGCGCGGATTCGAACCGGCCGCCGCGGCCCTGGCCGCCCGGCGCGCCGACCCGCATCAGTGCCGGATCATGGCCGCCGCGGTGTCGGACATGGTGGTGCATGGCCGCTCGGGCGATCTCGAGGCATATTTGTTGGCGGACAAGATCTTCCACCAGACGCTGCTCGAAGCCAGCGGCAACGAGATGTTCCGGGCGCTGAACGGCGTCGTCGCCGAGGTGCTCACGGGCCGCACCCACCACGGCATGATGCCCGACGTACCGAACCCTGCGGCCATCGAACTGCACGATCAGGTTGCGCGCGCGATCCGGCTGCGCGACGAGGAGGCCGCGCAGCGCGCCATGCTCGCGATCATTGACGAGGCGGTATCGGCTGTGGCCGAAGAGTTTTCGGAACCCACTCAGGGGCGGGGTGCGTAGCTGTAGTTGATACTGCCGCCGCTGACCGTCGTGACCGTCAGCGTGAAGGACCTGATGTCCTCACCCGAGACGACCGTGCAGTCGACGGTGTTTCCCGCCTTCCCCTCGAGGTTGCCTGCGCACTGCGCAGAGTCGCCGCCGCCCCAATTGCCTCTCGAATTCGTCGACCAGCGAACTCGCGACTTCCTCCTTGGTCAACACCGGCACCACGTCGAAGTTCATCATCAGACCCTCGACGGTGTTCACTTCGACCGTGCGCCGCAGTTTGACTCCGCCGGCGTCGACGTCGCACTGCGCGGTCGCGCCGACCTTGCCTTCAAGACCCGAATCGCACGACACCGATGCGACCTGCACACCCGCCGCGTCGGCGACAAGCCGCGACACGGCCTTCTCGAGTTGCTCTTTGGAAACCGCCGGGCGCATCTCGTAGTTGATGGCGCTTCTGTCGACACCGGTGACGGTGATGACGGGCTCGAAGCTGTTCGTCGGGCTCATGACCACCTCGCAGCGCGGGGCGCAAGGCTCCCGGCTATCTGGAGCAGGCTGCCAGTGCTGTTCCACCGCAAAATTCCACACATACAGCGCGTCCCGGCAGTGCGCCAACAGTGCCCGCTCCTGCTCAGGAGTCGGCAACAGTCGAAACCGCGACATATCCGCACCGTGACCACCGACACCGACAAACCCGGCCCCAGCACACCCGCACCCCTCGGGATCGGCTTCCTCCCCAGACTGACGTCCAGGTTTCCCAGTCGAAGGAGACGTCGATGATCAGGCCAACACCGATCGAGCTGACAGCGCGGTCCTCTTCGGGGGACCTATTCGAAATTGTCCGCGTAGCGAGCGACAAGTAGGCCGACAGCTGGGTACCGCCGAGCCAGAAGGGGTTCGCTGCGGCACGGCGGCGAGCACCCGCCCGTGAATTCGACCACAGTTCCGCGGTCGTACAGCCCTGTGCGCTAGTCGACGAACTCGGCCGCATCACCCGTCTCACACGTTCCGGTGTTGTCGCTCGCTAGGCGGACAATTCAGATACGTGGGTCCGGAGTGCCGGCGGGAAAGAGGGTCAGGGGTGTGGCTGGTTGCGGTTCCACTCGACCCAGCCGATGCCGGTGCGGCCGTCGTCGGTGGTGACCATGGCCCAGGCCCGCGGGAAGTAGCTGACCCGCCCGTCGGGCGCCGTCAGCAGCACGGGTGCGTGCCCCCGTACGTCAATCGTGGCCTTCAGGTCGCCGTAACTAAGCGTCGTTGCCCGCGGTAAGTCGTTGTCGCCGAATGTTTCCCGCGCGGTCACGGCCTGTAGTTCGACCAGTGGCCGTCCCGGTTGCTGCAGGTACCCAACGCCTATCGGCGGTGCGCCGGGGATGCGGATGTCCACGCCGTGGACATGCGTGCCGTCGTCGAGATGCAGCGCGCTCCACACCCAGTCCATGGCCCACCAGTCGCGCACGCCCCACGAGTGGTCGCGCTGACCGGCGACCTCGTGCACGACGATCTCCCTGCCGTCGACCGTGACGGTGCCCGACACCGTGCACGGGATCTCGTAGCGCGGGGTGATCCGATATTGATACGGCGTGCCCGCCGTCGCCCACACCAGATCCATTGTCAGCTCGACGGGTCTGCCGGCTTCGGCGCGCAGCAACGCGGCCGGATCGCCATAGGCGTGGCCCCGTCCGCGCACCTTCACCCGGTATGTCCGCAGCGGCTCGGTCGCCTCGAGGGCGAGGTCGATGGCGCCGGTGCGAACGGCGCCGGGGTCGTCGGGCAGCACGGCCTCGAAGTCGTTGACCGCGATGGTCGGCATGTCGGGACCGCACAGCAGCGCGTTGATCCATGCGGTGTGCTGGTTTGGGTAGAGCCCTAGCCGTATCCAGCCACCGACACCCTGCTGCGCGTCGGCAAAGTCGAAGTACCAGCTTTCGTTCCACAGCGGCTCGTCGGTCGCGATATGCGGGCCCTCGTCGTTGGCCGCTGGCGTTAGTGGCTCGGCGGCAGGGTTTTCCGAGGGGTCTGGCAGCGTGCTCAGCGCATCGGTGTCGAGCACATGCTGGCAGTGTCGCCGCAGCATCACCATGAACATCTCGTCGCCGCGGTCGGTTTGTTCGACGAGCATCGACGAGACGATCGCCATCATCACCCCGAAGAAGCTCGCCCGGCGCACACCATCGCGGACATCGTCGAGGCTGATCGCCGTGTCGGGGCCGAGGGCGTCGTGATAGGCGCGCAGCAGCGCGTCGTACTGGTCGCGGCGGTGCTCGTCGGCCAGCGCGCAGCCGAGAAAATACGCGACGTCGGTCATCGCCGGGCCCCACGTGACGGTCTGCCAGTCCACCACCGTCAGCGGCCGGTCCGCGCCCGGCTCGCCGAAAAGCATGTTGTCCAACCGGTAGTCGCCGTGCACAAGGCCGTGCAGGCCGCCGGCTTCCGAATCGAGATAGCCGTCGAAGCTGCCAACTAGTCGCTCGCACACCTCGCGATGCTGCGGCGCGATCTGCTCGCTATAACGCGCTGAGAATGCGGCATACAACTGACCGATCAGTGCCTGGTTCATCGGCGACTCGCGGTTGAGCCAGTCGGCCTGGGCCATCGCCGGGTCGCCAAGCAGCGGGCCTTGGAGCCGGCCCAGTTCGGCCAGCGCCAGTGCGGCCTGTTCGATTGTGGCGCCGCGAATCTCGTCGCCGACGACGGCCGGTCCCGCATCTCCGAGCAACAGATGGAACGCACCGGTGTCGGTGTTGAACCCGGCGTGATGGCACGGTGCGATCGGCCCGCCCAACTCCGGCGCGATGTCGGTGTAGAAGCGCACCTCGCGTTCGTACAGACCCAGAGCCAGGCCGGTCTGCCTGCTAACGGGATCGGTGGCGGCGACCTTGAGCACGACGGAACCCGGACCGGTGCCCGCGTTGGCGTACGACAGTGCGACGCGGTAACACTCGCTCATCTGGCCGGTGCCGATGCGTTCGAAGGCGAAGTCGCTCACCGGGACACCCAGCGCCGCGGTGAGCCACTCGACCGTCAGATCGGTCGGCCGCTCCACGATGTCAGTGGTGCGCACTGGTGCTCGGCGTGTGGCATATGTCGGGCGGCGTCCCGACCACGTCCAGCGACGGGTTGCGGTCGAAGAACCCGAACGGCTTGAGCCAGAAGGACACCACGTCGACGGGCATCACCGGCCAGTCCTCCGGCCGGGTGATGTGGTGGATGCCGAACACATACCACATCACCACGTCGGTGTTCTCGATCGAGCGGTTGGCCAGCGTCCATCGGCCCAACCCGGTGTCCTTGCTCGACTGGTTGACGAATTCCCCTGTCGGCCAACGCTCATCGGGCCGGTTGGGGGTCACCCACAAAGTGTGCAGGACGACGTTCGCACGCTCGACGACGGGTGACTCGGGGTCGAGCATCGGCGGAATGGCCCCACTCGGAACCAATTTGTATGACGGATGGGTGCCGAGACCGTTCACCACGTTGGTATTCACCACTTTCCAGCTGCGTTGCGTCGCGAAGTTGACGTCCTGCTTGGCCTGGCTCTCGGTGCGGAGCGGGATGTTGCGGGTCACGAGTGAAAGCCCGTGTGGATTGTCCGCGCCCATCGGTTCCGCGTGGGACTCCGTCATGTAGACGGTGTTGTCGCTGCCGTCGATGTCCATATCGAGCCTGGCGACCAGGAAGTGTTGGTGGAACGGCGCATACGTGCGTTCGTCGACCAGCGTGCCGTTCGGATGCGGCTGGCCCGGCGCCACCGGCGTGGTCACCATGATGCCGGTGGCACGCACCTCACATTCGATGTTGCCGTCCTGGTACAGCCGCCAGTACACGAGGTATTCGTAGTTGGCGACGGTGACATGGAACGAGATCGTCAGCCGCCGCATCCGGCGCACCTCAGCGCCGATGTCATGGTCGACGTGCTTCCACAGGACCGCGTTGTCTTCCTCGTGGATGCAGATGGCGTTGGTGATCGTGTACGGCTCACCCTTGCTGTTGTGTAATACCGCGTCCAGGTAACGGATCTCGCCAAGGCAGTCGCAGCCGAGCTCCAGCGACGTAGTCATGAAGCCCAGGCCCCACTCGCCGATGTCGAATGCGGTTCGCCTGTAATGGTCCTCCGACGGGTCGCGGTAGGGAACGATCATCTCTGCGAACGACAAGCGATGTGCCACAGAGCGATTCCGGTCACCGTCGCGGTAGCTGACGGTATGCAGCGTCATCCCCTCACGGTGGTTGAAGCCGATCCGCAACGACCAGTTCTGCCACTGCAGCAGGTTGCCGTCCAGCATGAACGACGGCCCCTCAGGTTGGTCGATGTGCAGCGGCTTGAGCGGCTCGCGCCGCGATGCTGAGTGGATGCTTTCCGGAATACGGCTCGGCACGTATTCGCCCATCACCGTGGGCATCTCGACGCCACCGTTATCCTCTACGCGCAGCAGCTTCATCGCATTGAGGTCGATGACACAGTGCAGCCCGCTGATCAGATTCGCGTACGGGTTAGCGCCGGGCACAGCCTTGACCCAGCTGTCCGACCAGCCCAGTCGCCGGTCGCGGTACTCGGGCGGCGCCACCGCGTCGCCGTAGGTCCAGGTGTCGAAGAACACCAGATCCATGTCGGTGACACCGCGTTTGGCCAGCGCCGCGATGACGTCGGGGTGTGACCGCAGCAACTGGTCGCATTCGACGAACTCGTCGACGGTGAAGTTGGCCTGCACGCCGGCAATGTGCTCGAACGACTCGACCCGGTCGTCGGTCACCGACACCATGCTCTTGTATGTGGCGTTGCTCGACCGCTGCAGACAAGTGACTTCGGCGCGTCGCGGGGGCGGCGGTCCCCCGTCGTCGAACGCCCGCAGTTCGGCCTTGCCCGGTTCAGCCAACTCGATCGAGGCGAACCGCCAGCCGTTGCCGACGCCGTGGTCGCGCTCAAGGGTCGATGCGACGGCCCTGAACTCGTCGCCGTTGAGCGGATCCAGAGGATGAGCCACGGGATTACGCAATCACATCCGCGCCACAACGCGCAGCCGATTCGGCGAGGGCGTCAGCCGGTGGCCAGCGAGAATCCTTCCCACGCCTGCCTGCGGTCGGCGTGCGGGTCGTATTCGACGCGGGGGCGGCGATCGAACACCATCACCGCACGGTCGGCGCTGGTGTACGCGGGCCAATCCTCGCCGGGTGCCCCGGTGCGGCTGAAGGCCCGCCAGCAGGCCTGCACGTCGTCGCTGACCCGCAGTGCGGAACGCCGGTCGGCGGCCGCGGTGAGTAGCCTGCCGAACTTCGTGCGGTAGACGTCGAACACGGCCAACAACTCGGTGGCGTGGGTGGCGCCAAGGCCCGACCAGCGCAGCGTGCGCGGCGCATAGTCGTAGCGGTACAGGTAGGTCGGGGCGTGCCGGCTGTGCGCCTCGGCGATTTGCCACGCGGCTGACCCGAACGCGAAGTCGCCGCCGAACTGGATGCAGGCTGCAGGGTCCGGATAACCCGGGTACGCGGAGGTAATGCGTTCTCGCTCACCGGGTTCCGCGCCAGACAGCAACCGCTCGATCATCGGCTCGGTCATCGGCAGGAGCTTGAGGAAACGGCCGAACAGCCTGGCCTCCTCGGCGTTGGTGCCAACGATGAGCGGCACGCGGTGCGCCTTGCCGCCACGCATTGCCTCGACCGGGTCCAGTGGCAGATAGTCGCTACCGCTAGTGGGGCCAGCCGCAAACGCGCCGAGCATCTCGCGCTGCCCCTGCCTCACAAGCCGGTCGAACGCGTTCACCAACTCCGCGGGACGCGCCGCCATCACGGCGTGGGCGCCGTCCTCCTCGCGGGCGCCGAGCAGTGCAGCGAACTTGGTTGCGTACTCGATCGCAATATCCGCAGAGCGAACCATTCCGGCGGCCGGGCTCTCCGAAATCGCCTGGGCAAACAGGCCTTTGGCGGCCGGGACGGC
>JAVRPG010000403.1:0-2593 GCA_032162325.1 Mycobacterium sp.
CGAATCCGTGGGCGCCGCAGACCGGGGGAAGTCGGGACGAGCGGTGCGAACCGGACAGGAACCACGTATCCTCAGCCCAGGACGGTCGTTGGGCCTGCTGACGATCAACGCCGCAATCCGACAGGCCCACCCAGCCTCTGACCTGCAGGAGTCACCTCACCCGTGCGTCCGCCCTCCTCACGCCGCGCGCGCCCTACCGTCGCGCTGGCCATCACGCTGGCAGCCGCCCTCGCCCTCGGCCTGCTCGCCGGGTGCGGGTCGGGCGGGCGTGGCCACGAGCGGAGCGCACCAGCGCTCGGGTCCAGGGTTGCGGATCGCGCGGAGCCGACCGACCAGGCAACCGCGGCCCAGGCGCTGAACCGGACCGGCCTCCCCGTCACCGTGGCACCGCTGTCGACCCGATTGCGGCCCGACGTCCTCGTCACCGGCACGCACACCTTCTCTCCGGCAGGGGTGCGGCGGCTGTCGGCCCTGTCACCGGCCCACGGCGTCGTGGTCTTCCGCGCCGGCCGCGTCCGGGTCGCCGGGCACATCGTCCATGCCGTCGCCATCGATGCCTCCACGTTCCGCCGCTTCACGGCCCAGGGCACCGCAGAGGCAACGCCGGTCTGGCTCGCAGTTGCGCGCGGCGACGCCGTTGTGTCGCACAGCCTCTCGAGCGGGCTCGAGCTCGGCCTCGGCGGCACCACGACGGTCGCCAAGCTGCACGGCGGCAAGGCCACCGCAATGCGTGTGGGGGCCTTCGCGACCTCTGCCATCCCCGACACCGACCTGATCGTCAATGACGAGGTCGGTCGGACCCTGGGCCTGCCCGCGGCGACCGGCATGCTGCTAATCGCCGGCAAGGGCGTCGATCCGGTTGACCTCGCCGGAAGGGTCCGCAGCATCACCGGCCGGGGCGGCAGCGTCGACCTCCTCACGCCGCCGGCCGCCAACCCTGTTGCGTTCCTGACGGGGAGCAGTGCAGCCAAGGCCTTCGGCGCCTTCTCCTACCGCTACTTCCCTGACGGCACGCTCGAGCCGGATCCGAGATGGGTCGCCCAGAACATCGTCACCGAATCCGTGCCGATCTTCGGTCAGGTGACCTGCCACCGGCTGATGTTCCCGCAGCTGCGCGGGGCGCTGACCGACATCGTCAACGCCGGCCTGGCCTCGACCTTGCACACCTACAACGGCTGCTACGTGCCGAAGTACATCGAGCGCAGCCCGACACATGCGATCTCCCTGCACACCTGGGGCATCGCGATCGACCTGGACTCCGCGACCAACTACCGCGGCATCAAGGGCACGATGGACCCGAAGGTCGTCGAGATCTTCAAGCGGTGGGGCTTCCGCTGGGGTGGCGACTGGTCCTGGACCGACCCGATGCACTTCGAGCTCGGTGCACTGCTGACCTCACCTCGCTAGCCGCGCCCGGACCCACGGCATCCCGACACGCGCATCGCGCAGCACCTTGCCGGCGGCGTTGCGGCCGCACATGCCGTGCACGCCGCCGCCCGGGTGGGATGCCGCACCGCACATGTAGAGGCCACCGACAGGTAGCGCGTACGACGACCAGCCGGCGACCGGTCGGAACACCACCATCTGGTCGATCGACGCGGAGCCTCCACCGACGTCGCCTCCGACGAGGTTGGGGTCCAGCGCCTGCAGGTCCAGCGGCGTCGTCACGGTGCGGTCGACGACGAGGTCGCCCACCCCGGGCGCGTGCTCCTCGATCCTCGCCATGAGGCGGTCCGCGAAGCGCTTTTCCCAGCCCCGCTTGCCGTTCTTCGGTCTGGCGGGGCAGTGGCACTCCACCCACAACCCGGCTGCACCGGCCGGTGTGCGCGAGGGGTCGGCGCGATCCTGCTGACCGAGGATGAGCTGCGGGATGTCAGGCACCAGGCCACGGCGTACCTGCGCCTGTGACATCGCCAGCTCGTCCATGTCGCCGGTGATGTGCACGACCATGGCCTCCCGCACTGCCTCGTCGGTCCAGGGTGCGGGGGCGGACAGGTCGACGTCGAGCCGGAAGTAGCCGCTCGTGTAGCGGTGCCGACGGAGCTGCTCCAACCAGCCTGCCGGGAGGTGCTCCTCACCGACGAGGTCACGCGCCAGGATCGTCGGCGCGACGTCGGCGACGACGGCCCGGCGGGCGGCAATGCCGCTGCCGTCGGCGCAGGTCACCCCGACCGCGCGACCGGCACGCACGACGACGCTGGTCACGTCGATACCGGTGCGTACGACGACCCCGGCCTCCTCGGCGGCCTCGACCATCCCGGCCGCGAGCGCCTGCGCACCCCCGACCGGCACCGGCATCCCGTGCAGCTGGGCGGCCATCGCGAGCAGGAACGCGGCGGGCGTGGAGCCGGCGCTGTCGACGCCGATGTCGGCGTGCGTCGCGTTGGATGCGAACAGCATCTGCGCGGCCTGGTTCTCAAAGCGCAGTCGGACCCAGTCCTCGACCGGCTCGAGCAGGGTTCGCGCCGTGGCGAGCAGCTCCCGCGGCGTCGTACGGCTGGCGAAGCGGGCCAGCGGCCTCGGCGAGCCGACCGGTCCCATCAACGCGTCGAACAGCGGGACACCGAGCCGCTCCCACCAGGCGACCGTGTCG
>JAVRPG010000404.1:0-12015 GCA_032162325.1 Mycobacterium sp.
TTGCCCTTGAACATGCCCAGCATCCGGTCGGTGACCACGAAGCCGCCGACGACGTTGAGCGTGCCGAACACCACCGCCACGAACAGGATGACCTGGATGGCCAGCGACGGGTGCTCGACGCGGCCCAACACCACCAGCGCGCCGATGAGCACGACGCCGTGAATGGCGTTGGTGCCCGACATCAGCGGCGTGTGCAAGGTGTTGGGCACCTTGGAGATCACGGCGAACCCGACGAACCCCGACAGCACCAGGATCGCCAGATTGGCCAACAACTGGTCATACATTTACGCGTCCCCCGCTCTAGTTTTCTGCGCCGCTCGCGGCGCGTGTGACGCAGGACTCCGCGATCACTTCGTCGTCGAAGTCCGGCGCCAACACACCGTCTTTGATCAACAGGTCCAGCAGCGCGGTGATGTTCTTGGAGTACAGTTCGCTGGCGTGCTCGGGCATGGTCGCGGGCAGGTTCAACGGCGAGGCAATCGTCACGTCATGGCGGACCACGGTCTGACCGGGCTCGGTCAGCTCGCAGTTTCCGCCGGTCTCCCCGGCCAGATCGACCACCACACTGCCGGGCTTCATCCCCTCCACCGCCGCCGCGGTCACCAGCCGCGGCGCCGGCCGCCCAGGCACCAACGCGGTGGTGATCACGACGTCGAAGCCGGTGATCGCCTTCTCCAGTTCCTTCTGCTGCGAAGCCCGCTCCTCCTCGGTCAGCTCACGCGCATAACCGCCCTCACCGGCGGCCTCGATACCCAGGTCCAGCCACTGCGCGCCCACCGAGCGCACCTGATCGGCCACCTCGGGACGCACGTCATAGCCGGTGGTCCGACCGCCGAGGCGTTTGGCGGTGGCCAGCGCCTGCAGACCCGCCACCCCCACCCCCAGCACCAACACGCTGGCCGGTTTCACCGTGCCCGCCGCCGTGGTCAACATCGGGAAAAACCGGGTGGACTCCGACGCCGCCACCAACACCGCCTTATACCCCGCGACGTTGGCCTGCGACGACAACGCATCCATCGTCTGCGCACGCGAGATCCGCGGGATGGCCTCCATGGCGTAGCCGGTGACGCCCGCCAGCCGCAGGCCCTCGGCGACCTCGGGACGTGCGCGCGGTGCCAGGAAGCCGACAATGGTGGATTCCGGCTTCAGCAGACCGATCTCGTCGGCGGTCGGCGGGTTCACCTTCACCACGAGGTCTGCAGGCCAGGGGTCACCGATGGTGGCTCCGGCCTGTTCGTATTGTTCGTCGGGGATCAATGCCCCTGTGCCAGCACCGGTTTCGACGACGACGGCGAGGCCGGCGGCATGCAGTCGTTCGACCACCTTGGGGACCAGCGCGACACGGCGTTCGCCCGCAGCGGTCTCTCGCGGCACTCCGATCAGCGTCATATTCCTCTTCCTGGCTGTGGCCGGGCAGAAAGTCTGTGCGCCTCCGGCGGCTGTGCCCAGGAGGTGACCATTGCCACAGTAGATGAGATCGCATACTGTATGCAACCAGACCCAGACCAGATCCGATGGGCGCGCGGATGGCCTACAGGCTGAACGCAGCTGTTCATGCAGTATGCACATTCGAGGAGTGGCCATGAGAATTGCAGTCGTCGGTGACGGAGCGATCGGCGCCTACTGGGGCGCCGCATTGCACCGAGGTGGTGCGGAAGTCCATCTGATCGCGCGAAACGAGCACCTGCGGGCGATGCGCGAGAACGGTGTGCGGGTTCTCAGCCCGCGGGGCGATTTCGTGGCCTATCCCAACGCCACGGACGACCCGGCGGAGATCGGGCCCGTCGACTACATCTTCCTCGGTCTCAAGGCGCACAGCTACCCGACCAGCGGTCCGCTGGTGGAACCGCTGCTCGGCGAGGACACCGCGGTGCTGCCCGCGCAGAACGGGATCCCGTGGTGGTATTTCCACGGACTGCCCGGTCCATACCAGGGGCGCCGGATCGAGGCCGTGGATCCCGGCGGTGCCACGAGCGCCGTGCTGTCACCGGAGCGGGCCATCGGCTGCGTGGTGTATCCGGCGACGACAATCGAGGCGCCAGGCGTCATCCGGCATTTGGAGGGCACCCGTTTCTCCATCGGCGAGCCGTCGGGGGAGATCTCGCAACGGTGTAAGGCGTTGAGCGACGCCATGATTGCCGGAGGGTTGAAGGCCCCGGTCGAGGCCGACCTGCGCAATGACATCTGGATCAAGCTCATGGGCAACGTCGCGTTCAACCCACTCAGCGCGCTCACCAGAGCGACGATGGTCGAGATCTGTCAGAACCCGCACACTCGCCAAATCGTGATTCAGCTGATGGAAGAGACGCTCGATATCGCCGCGAGAGTGGGTAGCACTCCGGACATTTCGATCGAGAAGCGGCTGCGCGGAGCGGAGAACGTGGGACACCACAAGACGTCCATGCTGCAAGACCTTGAAGCAGGCAAGCAGCTGGAGCTCGACGCCATCGTGTCTGCGGTGGTGGAGATGGCGGACCTTACCGGCGCTGCCGCTCCAACGCTTCGCACCGTCCATGCCGCCACCGACCTCCTCGCACGCACATCCGTGCCTGGTGCGTGGCAGGCCGCCGCCACCCCGCAGCGGGACACTCAACCCGCTCTGCGCTGAGAGAGGAACACCGTGAACCGACGCGCCAAGATCGTTTGCACGCTGGGACCTGCCACCGCCACCGCGCCGCGACTGATGGAACTCATCGACGCCGGAATGGATGTGGCACGGCTCAACTTCAGCCACGGCACACACGCCGAGCATTCGGCCGTGTATGACGCGGTGCGTCAGATCGCCGCCGAGCGCGGTCGTGCGGTCGGCGTGCTCGCGGACCTCCAGGGTCCGAAGATCAGGCTCGGCCGGTTCGCCTCAGGGCCGGTGGTGTGGGCCGTCGGCGAGCACATCACGATCACCACTGCGGCATACCCGGGCGATCATGACAAGGTCTCGACGACCTACGGCGGGCTGGCGTCCGACGTGCGGCCGGATGATCGGCTGCTCGTCAACGACGGCAAGCTCGAACTGCGAGTGCTCGATGTAGACGTCGACGACGTCCGCTGTGAGGTCGTGCACGGCGGGCCCGTCAGCGACAACAAGGGCATTTCGCTGCCGGGCGTTGCGGTCAGCGTTCCGCCGTTGTCCGAGAAGGACATCGAGGACTTGAAGTTCGCGCTCGAACTCGGTGTCGACTTTGTCGCCATGTCGTTCGTCCGGGCTCCCGAGGAGGTCAAGCTCGCGCACGCCGTCATGGACGAGGTCGGTAGGCGGGTGCCGGTAATGGCGAAACTGGAGAAGCCCGAGGCGGTTTCGGACCTGCCCGCGATCGTCGGCGCGTTCGACGGACTGATGGTGGCCCGCGGTGACCTCGGTGTGGAGATGCCGCTGGAGCAGGTTCCCTTGGTGCAGAAGCGGGCTATCGACCTGTGCCGGCAGGCGGCCAAGCCGGTGATCGTGGCAACCCACATGCTCGACTCGATGGTCTCTGACCTGCGGCCGACCAGGGCCGAGGTCTCGGACGTGGCCAACGCGGTCTTTGACGGCTCCGACGCGGTGATGCTCTCCGCCGAAACGAGCGTAGGTGCGTACCCGGCCCGCACGGTGGCGACGATGGGGCGCATAGTCGTGACGGCCGAAGGTGGTCTGCGCCAAAGGGAAAAGGCGGCGGAGCGGGTCACCCGGGAAGACGAGGATGCGGGTATCAGCGAAGCGGTCGCGGCGGCGGCGTGTGAACTCGGCAGACTGATCGGAGCGGTGGCGCTGTGCTGCTTCACTCGCACCGGCAACACAGCGCAGCGCCTGGCGCGTCAGCGATCGCCGCTGCCGCTGATTGCCTTTGTGCACGACGAATCGGTGCGTGCGCGGTTGGCGTTCACCTGGGGTATCGAGTCCGCTGTGCTGGCACCGGCGACTACGCCGGAGACCATGCCCGCCGAGGTGAGCCGCGGCCTGACTGCCATGGGTATCTGCCCTCCCGGCAGCCTGGTCGTCGTGGTGTCCGGAAGTCGCAGGGGCGTGGCGGGCTACACCGACTCGGTGCGGGTGTTGCGCGTCGAATGATCAGGCGGCGTGAGGCGAGAAGAACCGCTCAGGCCGGTCCGGCGTGGTTCTCGAGCTCGGCGAGCTTGGTGCGCAACTCCTTCTCGGCGTTGCGGCGTTCGGTGATCTCACGCATGATCGCCGATATCCCGACGATCTGGCCGGCATCGTCCCGCAGCAGGGCCACACTGAACTCGATCGACAGCCGGTGCCCGTCGCGGTGGGTCGCGGGCACGCTCAAGAGCTTTTCGCCGTAGCGGGTGTATCCGGTGGCCATCGTCTGGAAGTAGCCCTTCCAGTGCCGCTCACGCAGCTTCTCCGGGATGATCACGTCCAGGCTTTGCCCCATCGTCTCAGCAGCCGAATAACCAAAGATGCGCGCGGCCCCGTCGTTCCACAGCCGGATGATCCCGGCCGGGTCGGTCACCACAATGGCCTCGGCGGATTCCTTCACGACAGCCGCGGCAAGCCATTCCTCGGTCACGCCGGCGACCCTCGAGCCCGTTTCGGTCATAGTGCTGCCGCCTTCACTCACGCCACACCTCATTCCTCATCCGGTCGCTGGACATCTTCGCAGCGGAGCTCTAGCATACGCAATATCGAATACTGAATACAATCCTGCGAGGAGGGACCTGTGCTGCTTCGCCAGCTGGAGTACTTCGTGGCGGTGGCCAGGGAAAGACACTTCGCGCGTGCGGCGGAAAGCTGTTACGTGTCGCAGCCCGCGCTGTCGACGTCGATCGCCAAGCTGGAACGCGAGCTCAGCGTCACCCTCATCAATCGAGGGCAGAACTTCGAGGGCCTGACGCCCGAGGGTGAACGGCTCGTCGTCTGGGCCAAGCGTGTGCTCGCCGAGCATGACGCGCTCAAGGCCGAGGCGGCCGCAATGCGGTCCGGCATCACCGCGACGCTCCGGTTGGGGACGGGTCCCACCGTGTCGACGACGGCGGGACTTCCAGTGGCGGCATTCTGTGCGCTGCACCCGCTGGCCAGGGTCAAGGTCTGTTCCCGGCTGTCGTCAACGGAGTTGCTCCGCCAGCTTCGAAACTTCGAATTGGACGCCGCCATCGCTCATTTCGGCCCGGACGACCAGTCGGGCCTAGAGGTGGTGCCGCTTTATGAAGAACAGTATGTGCTGCTGGTCTCGGGTGAGCAGCTCGTGCCGGTAGTGCGGACCATTACGTGGGCCGAGGCCGCGCAGCTGCCGCTGGCGCTGCTGACTCCGGATATGCGGTTCCGCCAGTCCATCGACAAGGCGTTCGCGAGCAGTGGCGCAGTTGCGGCACCCCAAGTGGAAACCGATTCCGTCGCCTCCCTTTACGCGCATGTGGCAACGGGCGCATGGGCGAGTGTGGTGCCACATACGTGGCTGCGCGCGATGCCGGTGACGGGAGCGGCACGAGCCATCCGCCTCGTCGAGCCGGACACCAGGGCGCAGATCTCGATGGCGATCCACGCGGCAACGCCAGGTTCTGTCGCGGCTCGGGCGTTCCTGAACGTGGCCGTGGGCACGCCGCTGAACGACATCTTTGGACTACATGGAAAGGACCTCGTCCACGTCGCGTAATGGGGGCAGCTCATTTGTGATGGAGCGGACGCCAGTTCGCTTGGCAGTCAGTGATAACCACTGTCTATCGGGTGATTGGAGACAAGTCTTGGACGCACGCGCTCGCCGCGCGGAAAGTTAACTTCAATAAGGGAATAGCGCGAGCACTAGGAAGGACCCAAACCATGACCATTGCTTCCCTGCCGGACACGGAGGCAGAGAGCACCGACGAGCCGGGTGCTCTCACCGATGGGATCCATCTGGTTGTCGACGCGCTCAAGCTCAACGACGTGCACACCATCTACGGCGTCGTCGGGATCCCGATCACCGACCTGGCTCGCCACGCGCAGGCGTCGGGCATCCGTTACATCGGCTTCCGCCACGAAAGCGACGCCGGCCACGCGGCGGCCGCGGCAGGATTCCTCACCAAGAAGCCCGGCATCTGCCTGACGGTTTCGGCTCCGGGCTTCCTCAACGGGCTTGTGGCGCTTGCCAATGCCACCACGAACTGCTTTCCGATGGTTCAAATCTCGGGTTCCAGCGAGCGGCATCTCGTCGACCTCCAGCGCGGTGACTACGAGGAGATGGACCAGTTGCCGGCGGCCAAGATGTTCGCCAAGGCGGCGTACCGGGTATCGCGGGCCGAGGACATCGGCCGCGGCATTGCGCGTGCGATCCGCACCGCGGTGTCCGGCCGTCCCGGAGGGGTGTACCTCGATATCCCGGCCGCGGTGCTCGGCGAGGTGATCGACGCGGAGAAGGCGGCGGCCACGCTGTGGCGGGTCGTCAACCCGGCGCCGCGTCAGCTGCCCGAAACGGAGGCGGTCGACTCCGCGATCGACCTGCTGGCAAACGCGAAACGGCCCTTGATCGTGCTCGGCAAGGGGGCCGCCTACGCGCAGGCGGACGAGCAGATCACCGAATTCGTCGAGACCACCGGGGTGCCGTACCTGCCGATGTCGATGGCGAAGGGCCTGCTGCCCGACGACCACCCGCAGTCGGCGGCGACCGCCCGATCGCTGGCCCTGAAGCGGGCCGACGTGGTGATGCTCGTCGGTGCACGCCTGAACTGGCTTCTCGGACATGGCGATGCGCCGCAGTGGAATCCGGACGCCAAGTTCATTCAGGTCGACATCGCCGCCGCCGAGATGGACAGCAACCAGCCCATCGCCGCTCCGCTCGTTGGTGACATCGGCTCGGTGATGGAGGCCCTCCTCGAGCGGGCCAAGCCCGGGCAGATCACGGTCCAGAACCAGTGGCGCGAAGAACTCGTCGCCAAGTCAACGCAGACCGTCGCCAAGATGTCGGGCCGACTCGAGGCGGCGCTCTCCGCGCACCCGATGAAGTTCCTCGGCGCACTGCAGGTCATCCGAGACGTCCTGCACGACAACCCGCAGGTATACGTCGTCAACGAGGGCGCGAACGCACTCGACCTGGCACGCAACACGATTGGCATGCAGGTACCCAGGCACCGGTTGGACAGCGGGACATGGGGCGTGATGGGCATCGGCATGGGCTACGCGATCGCCGCTGCGGTCGAGACCGGCGACCCGGTTGTCGCGATCGAAGGTGACAGCGCATTCGGGTTCAGCGGAATGGAGCTGGAGGCCGTCTGCCGGTACAACCTGCCCATCGTCACGGTCATCCTCAACAACAGCGGTGTCTACCGCGGCGACGATGCGTCCACAACCTCGGACCCGGCGCCGACCGCGCTGCGGGCTCGACACGAGTACATGATCAAGGCCTTCGGCGGCAAGGGATATCAGGCGACGACGCCCGCGGAGGTCGGTGCGGCGCTGCGGGAGGCCCTCGCGTCAGGCAGGCCGGCGCTCATCGACTGCGTCATCGACCCCTCGGACGGCACGGAAAGCGGCAACATCGCGCACCTGAACCCCAAGGGCATTACCGCAAAACACTGAGCCGACCGACCGACACGATCAACAACAGGAAAGGAAACGTGTCATGACTGAACTACCGCTCTCGGGGATCAAGGTGATCGACTTCACCGGCGTCCAGGCGGGCCCGGCGTGCACCCAGATGCTCGCCTGGTTCGGAGCCGACGTCCTGAAGGTCGAGCGTCCGGGCGGGGGTGACGTGACGCGTGGTCAGTTGCGCGACATCCCCGACGTGGACGCCCTGTACTTCACCATGCTGAACAGCAACAAGCGTTCGCTGGCGATCAACACGAAGTCACCCGAAGGCCTCGACGTGATGGAGAAGCTGATCCGCGACGCCGACGTGCTGGTCGAGAACTTCGCGCCCGGCGCCATGGACCGCATGGGCCTGTCCTGGGAGAAGCTGCAGGAGTGGAACCCGCGCCTGATCTTCGGCTCCGTCAAGGGGTTCAACGACTCGTCGCCGTGGAATGACCTCAAGGTCTATGAGAACGTCGCGCAGTGCGCAGGCGGCGCCGCGTCGACCACCGGCTTCTGGGACGGCCCGCCGACCGTCAGCGGTGCGGCCCTCGGCGACAGCAACACCGGCATGCACCTGCTGATCGGCATCCTCACCGCGCTGATCGCCCGGGACAAGACCGGCAAGGGCCAGAAGGTCTCGGCCTCGATGCAGGACGCCGTGCTCAACCTGTGCCGGGTCAAGCTGCGCGACCAGCAGCGGCTGGAAGCGGTTGGCTACCTGGAGGAGTACCCGCAGTACCCGAACGGCGAGTTCGGCGACACCGTCCCGCGCGGCGGCAACGCCGGCGGCGGTGGCCAGCCGGGCTGGGTGCTCAAGTGCAAGGGCTGGGAGACCGACCCCAACGCGTACATCTACTTCACCATCCAGGAGCAGAACTGGGCGCGCACGGCCGAGGTCATCGGCAGGCCCGAATGGGTCGAGGATCCGGGCTACAACACCCCGATTGCCCGCCAGGACAAGATCTTCGACATCTTCGCCGAGATCGAGAAGTGGCTGGCCGACAAGACCAAGTACGAGGCGGTCGACATCCTGCGCAAGTGGGAGGTGCCATGCGCGCCGGTGATGAGCATGAAGGAGATTGCCGTGGACCCGGCGCTGCGCGAGGCCGGCAGCGTCGTCGAGGTGGATCAGAAGGGCCGCGGGACGTTCCTGACCGTCGGTAGCCCGATCAAGTTCTCCGCGTTCACACCTGACATCAAGGGCGCGCCACTGCTCGGCGAGCACACCGACGAGGTCCTTGCCGGACTGGGATACGACGCGGACACCATCGCCGAGTTCCACAAGAACAAGGTGGTCGTCTAAACCGGCCGCCCGGGTGAGAACCGCCCCAGGTCGCACCCTGGGGCGGTTCCGCTCATCGCCTATCCCGGAGGAAGCTCATGAATCCCACGACAACGGGGGAGGCGAACGCGACGGTCGCGGCCCTGGTCCGAGAGATCGTCGCCACCCACCGAGGGCAGCGCGGCGCCCTGCTTCCCATCCTGCACGCGGTCCAGGAGGCGTTGGGCTATGTGCCGGCCGATGCCATCCCCGTGCTGGCGGACGAACTCAACCTTTCCCGCGCGGACGTCCACGGGGTGGTCAGCTTCTACCATGATTTCCGTTCCGCGCCTGCCGGGCGTACTACCGTCCGCGTCTGCCGGGCCGAGGCGTGTCAGGCGGTCGGCGCCGAGCGACTGGTGGCTCACCTGAAGGAGCGGTACGCCGTGTCGCTGGGGGAGACCAGCCGGGACGGATCGCTGACCGCTGAGCAGGTCTTCTGCCTGGGCAATTGCGCGCTGGGACCCGCAGCACAGGTGGACGGTCGGCTGCATGGCCGGCTGGACGAGTCTCGCCTGTCGTTGATTCTCGAGAAAGCGATCTCGCAATGAGCGCGGCGCCGGTCACGGTCTACGTGCCAAGGGATTCCGCGGCAAGGTCCGTCGGTGCGGACGAGGTGGCCGATTCACTGGCGCGCGCGGCGGCGCGTCAAGGACGGCCGATTCGAGTGGTCCGCAACGGCTCTCGGGGAATGTTGTGGCTGGAACCGTTGGTCGAGGTGGCGACGCCCGACGGGCGGATCGGCTACGGGCCCGTCGCTGCGTCCGATGTCGACGGCCTTGTCGCAGCAGGCTTGCTCGACGGCGCCGAGCTCCCGCAGCGGTTGGGAGTGGTCGAGGAGCTGCCCTGGCTGGCCACGCAGAATCGGGTCACCTTCGCGAGGATGGGCATCACCGATCCGTTGTCGCCAGATGACTACCTGCGCCACGGCGGCCTCGTCGGGCTGGTTCGCGCACTGGAGAATTCGCCTGCGGAGGTGGTCGCGGAGGTCACGGAATCGGGTTTGCGCGGGCGTGGCGGGGCAGGCTTCCCGGCAGGCATCAAGTGGAAGACGGTATTGGACTGCGTTGACGAGCTGAAGTTCGTCTGCTGCAACGCCGACGAAGGCGACAGCGGGACCTTCGCCGACCGGATGGTGATGGAGGGTGATCCGTTCCTGCTCATCGAGGGCATGACGATCGCGGCCTATGCGGTCGGCGCCACGGAGGGCTATATCTACATCAGGTCCGAGTACCCGGACGCGGTGGCCACGATGCGTTCTGCCATCGAGATCGCTTACGGGCGAGGGTGGCTCGGGGACGGCGTGCTCGGCTCGTCGTTGAACTTCGACTTGCATGTGCGGGTGGGCGGCGGGGCCTACATCTGCGGCGAGGAAACCTCGATGCTGGAAAGCCTTGAGGGCAAGCGCGGCATGGTGCGGGCGAAGCCGCCGATCCCGGCGATCAACGGCCTGTTCGGCAAGGCGACCGTGGTGAACAACGTGCTGACGCTTGCCACCGTGCCGACGGTCCTTGCCCACGGTGCGCAGGCGTATCAGGAACTCGGCGTGGAGCGCTCACGCGGCACGCAGGTGTTCCAGCTCGGCGGGAACATCAGGCAGGGCGGCATCGTGGAGACGGCGTTCGGGATCACGCTCGGGGAACTTGTGGACGGCTACGGCGGCGGAACCCGATCCGGTCGGCCGGTGCGGGCGGTCCAGGTCGGTGGCCCGCTGGGTGCGTATCTGCCGAGAGCCAAGTTCGACCTGCCGATGGACTACGAGGCCTTTGTTGCAGCCGGTGCGATGGTCGGCCACGGCGGCATCGTGGTGTTCGACGAAACCGTTGATATGGCGGCTCAGGCCAGGTTTGCCATGGAGTTCTGCGCAGCAGAGTCGTGCGGCAAGTGCACGCCGTGCCGGGTTGGCGCGGTGCGCGGCGTGGAAGTGATCGACCGGATCACGGCCGGCGAGCACCGCGACGAAAACTTGGCTCTGCTCGAGGACCTGTGCGACGTGATGACCGAGGGCTCGTTGTGTGCGATGGGTGGGCTCACGCCGATGCCGGTACGCAGTGCGATCACACATTTCCCCGACGACTTCTATGGCCGGGAACCGCGCAGACAGCCGATCACCCTGCACATCAGCGCGAAGACGGAAGGCAAGCCATGACACTGCTCAAGGAACCCGACTTCGGCACCCCGGCCAAGGACGGTCCGGCGTCTGTCTCGCTCGAGGTGGACGGGCTGGCTGTTTCGGTTCCTGAAGGCACGTCGGTCATGCGCGCGGCCGCGCTCGCCGGCGTCGACGTCCCAAAGCTGTGTGCCACCGACCGACTCGAAGCGTTCGGTTCGTGCCGACTCTGTCTGGTGGAGATCGACGGCCGACGTGGCACCCCGGCCTCGTGCACAACCCCGGTGGCCGACGGCATGGTCGTTCGGACCCAGACGCCGAAGGTCGCCAAGCTCCGCGAGAGCGTCATGGAGCTCTACATCTCCGACCATCCGCTGGACTGTCTGACCTGTTCGGCCAATGGCGACTGCGAATTGCAGGACATGGCAGGCGCAGTCGGGCTGCGTGAGGTCAGGTACGGCTACGACGGGGAGAACCACCTGGACGCCGTCGTCGACCAAAGCAATCCGTACTTCGACTTCGACCCGTCCAAATGCATTGCGTGCTCACGCTGCGTGCGAGCCTGTGACGAGATCCAGGGCACGTTCGCGCTGACCATCGAGGGCCGCGGCTTCGAATCGAAGGTGTCGGCCGGCGCGGGCGAGTCGTTCATGGACTCGGAGTGCGTGTCCTGTGGCGCCTGCGTGCAGGCGTGCCCGACGGCCACCCTGCAGGAGAAGTCAGTGATCCAACTGGGCATGCCGTCGCGGTCGGTGATCACCACCTGCGCCTACTGCGGGGTCGGCTGTTCGTTCAAGGCCGAGTTGCGCGGCGACGAGCTGGTCCGCATGGTGCCGCACAAGGATGGCGGAGCGAACGAGGGCCACTCGTGCGTGAAAGGACGGTTCGCGTTCGGGTATGCGACCCACCCGGACCGTGTGCTGCGCCCGATGGTTCGCGACAAGATCACCGACCCGTGGCGCGAGGTCGAGTGGGACGAGGCGATCGGCACTGTCGCCCGTCGGATGCTCGAAATCAAGCAGCAGCACGGCGCGGGGGCGATCGGCGCGATCACCTCGTCTCGGTGCACCAACGAAGAGGTCTACGTCGTCCAGAAGA
>JAVRPG010000405.1:0-2726 GCA_032162325.1 Mycobacterium sp.
CCAATAACGCCAGCAGGGCGATCACCATGCCGGCCGTCATCACCAAGGCTAACGCGATCTCGCCGTTGCCGAGAACGCCTACCAGGGGCGCCACCGCGGCACCAAGGCCGAACTGGCCCGCGCCGAGCAGTGCGGCCGCCGTGCCCGCGGCGTCGGGATGCCGCGACAGCGCCACCGCCGGGGCGTTGGGAATGACCAGGCCCATCGCGGCCAGGATCGCCCAGACGGGCAGCACGAAGCCGAGCAGCCCGCCTACGCGAGAGAAGGAGAGACCCACAAAGACCACGCCGGCCAGCGACGACGCGACCAGCGCCCACACCATGATGGTCTGCGGCGCGAACCGCCGCAGCAACACCACGTTGAGCTGTGTGGCACCGATCAGGGCGACCGCCCCTGCGCCGAACACCAGCGCGAAGGCCTGCTGGTCAAGGCCGTAGTGGCCCTGCAGCACGAACGCGGCACCGGCGATGTAGGCGAACAGGCCGGACATGCCGAGCGCGGCGACCAGCACCAGAATGACGAAACGGGTGTCGCGCAGCAGCTCGACGTAGGTGGCGGCGATGCCGCGCACCTTCAGCGGCCGTCGATGCGACGCAGGCAGGGTTTCGGGCAGCGCCAGCGCCGCCAGTAGAAGCAGCCCGCCCGCCAAAATCACCAGCGCGGCGAACACCCAATGCCACGAGGCCTTCAGCAGCACGGCGGCGCCCAGCGAGGGTGCCACCACGGGCGCAACGCCCAGCACCAGCATCAGCCGCGACATCACCGTTGCCGCGACGGACTCGGCGTAGAGATCGCCCACAACGGCGATGGCCACCACCATGGCAGCGGCGGCGCCCATGCCCTGCAGTCCGCGCGCCACCCCGAGCACAGCGATGTTCGGTGCGAACAGGCACAGCACCGACGCCAGCATGTGCAGCACGACGCCTGCCATCAGCGGCCTGCGGCGGCCCAGCGAGTCCGACAGCGGGCCGACGATCAGCTGGCCGAGCGCCAGCCCCGCGAGGGTGCCGGTCAGCGTCAGTTGCGCGACCGACGAGGAGACCGACAGGTCGTCAGCGATCTTCGGCAGCGCAGGCAGATACATGTCGATGGTCAGTGGGCCCAACGCGACCAAGGCGCCCAGTACCACGATCATGCGGGCGCGACTGGGCGGCTTCGATCCCCCTGCTGGGGTCGACGACTCGGCGATGGTCACGTCCACGTCCATCGATGCTGCCATGGAAGTGGTTAGCGCCGCTTCTCAATAGTTTGTTCCCCGCGTCACAGACAGTGAGCGCGATCACGATCGGGCACCCGCAGGGCGCCTCCGTTCGTTCAACAAGCGTTAGCCTGAAGGTTCGGACAGGTCGAACAGTTCGACGAGGGGGAGCCGCACATGAGTGCTCGGTCAAGCGCCAAGAGCCAGCTGCCGGCTACTACTGACGACAATCCCAGCGCCGCCGCCAAGGTGCTCTCGCAGCTCATCGAACGCGGCGCGCGTGTGCAGGGGCCTGCCGTGAAGGCCTATGTCGACCGGCTGCGCCAGCACAACCCGGACGCGCCGCCGGCCGACGTGGTCAAGAAGCTGGAGAAGCACTACCTGGCCGCCGTGATGGCAAGCGGCGCTGCCGTCGGCTCCGCTGCGGCGTTTCCGGGGATCGGGACGCTGGCGGCACTGTCGGCGGTCGCAGGCGAGACCGTGGTGTTCCTGGAGGCGACGGCCGTCTATGTGCTCGCCGTGGCCGAGGTGTACGGCATCCCGGCCGAACACCGGGAGCGCCGCCGCGCCCTGGTGTTGGCGGTGCTGGTCGGCGAGGACAGCAAGCACGCCGTCGCCGATCTGTTGGGGCCGGGCCGCGCCAGCGGCGCCTGGCTATCCGACGGCGCGGCGACGTTGCCGCTGCCTGCGGTGTCCCAACTGAATTCGCGCCTGCTGCGCTACTTCGTGAAGCGCTACACGCTCAAGCGCGGGGCGATCGCATTCGGCAAGTTGCTGCCAGTCGGCATTGGCGCCGTCGTCGGCGGCGTGGGAAACCGGCTGATGGGCAAGAAGATCATCGCCAACGCCCGCAAGGCGTTCGGCAATCCGCCGCCGCGGTGGCCGGCGTCGCTGCACGTGCTGCCCGCTCCCAACGAGCGATGACGATAAGTGCCGTTCGCATAGTTGGGCCGACGGCGGAAGCGTTAGCCTTTAGGCGGCGGAAAAGCGGGTGAACCGCGGACCGCAGGAATACGGGTGGCGAGCGTCTACCAAACCGCTTGCCTGAGGCGAAGGAATCGAGGCGAGTAGCTGCCGTGAGCTCACCATCACCATTCGGACAGAACGAGTGGTTGGTCGAGGAGATGTATCGCAAGTTTCGCGAGGATCCCTCGTCGGTAGATCCGAGTTGGCATGAATTCTTAGTCGACTATTCCCCCGAGCCAACCACCGAAGCGCAATCCACTGCAGGCAACGGGCAACCGGCCCAGGAGACCGCCCCCGCCGCGGCACCGGAACCGGCGCCCTCCCCTGCGCCGAAGGCGGACGTCGCCGCCCCCGCTAAGGCACCAGAGCCGGAGAAGGCCGCCGCCACGCCGAAGGCTCCCGCCGCGACGGCGCCCGTCGAAGGCGAAGAGGTGCAGGTGCTGCGCGGTGCCGCGGCAGCCGTCGTGAAGAACATGTCGTCGTCGCTCGAGGTGCCGACCGCGACCAGCGTGCGGGCCATCCCGGCCAAGCTGATGATCGACAACCGGATCGTCATCAACAA
>JAVRPG010000406.1:0-7518 GCA_032162325.1 Mycobacterium sp.
TGGAATCGCATCCAGACACTGGTGGCGCGGTTCAAGCGGGCGGACCGGATCGTGCTCGGTGTTCCGATGTGGAACTTCGCTTATCCCTACAAGCTGAAGCAGCTGATCGACCTGGTGTCGCAACGCAGCATGCTGTTCACCTACGACGGCGAGCGGTTCGGTCCACTTCTGCAAATACCGAGAGCGATGGTTGTCTATACCAGAGGCCAGGAGTACAAAGAGGACCTGCCAACGCCGCCTTCCCGGTTCGACCACCAATCTGGCTATGTCGAGTTCTGGCTCCATTTCATCGGGGTGCAAGAGGTTCGAGCATTGGCGGTTGAGAACACATGGGGCGATAAGGCCGAAGCCAGCATGCGAGCAGCGCGAGAGAAGGTGGCAGCTCTCGCCAAAGATTTCTGACTCATCACCTCTGTTCCGCCATAAAGGAATACTCGGGCGCTAGTTCCGCAGACGCGTTTGCCGTGTAGGTCGGCGAATCCGGTGACGGACAGCAGGGTGCCGTCAGCGACCATGGCGCTGTTACCGGGAAAGTAAGGCGGTCAGAGCCCGAGCAGGTCACGGGCCTTGGAGTTTGCCGCTAGGTGGGCTTCGTAGGCCCGCCAGCCGCCGAAGTCGGCGATGTCGACGACCTTGTCGTCGGGTCGAATGCGTTCGGGCCGCAGTATCATCGCCCGCACGACCGAACCGTCGGCAAGTTCGATCGAGCCGATCTCCAACTCTCGTGGTTCCTGTGGCAAAAGGACGTCGAAGAGCAGCCCGTCGGACATTTCGTAGAGTTCGCCGTTGATCGGCGCCCCGCCGATCGGTACTGGAAATAGGCCGGGGAACTCGTCGCGGATGGCGAAGAATCGGTAGTTCGGCGCCGTGGTGGCCGGGCCGATCAGTCGGGCTCCGGCAATCGCGCCGTGATCCTTCTGCCCGGACATGGCAGTGCCGTTGAGAAACATGTGTTGCACGAACAGGCCTTTCGGTGCGGCCGGCGCTGAGCCGGTCAGGACAGGGCGGCGTCGGTGCGTGCGCGCTGGGCATCTCGGGCGCTGCGGCGCACATGGGCGTCCGCGGCGGCCACGGCGCGCGTGACGTCGCCGCTGGAGAATTCAGCCAGAAGTTCCTGGTGCTGCGCGACGGGGGGCGACGTGCTGTCGGGATCGCAATAGCTCAGCTCGGCGGCGACGTCCAGGCACTGGAGCAGGTAATTGTCCAGGAGTCCAGCGAACCGACTCCCGAAGGCAATCCGGTATATCGAGGTGTGGAAGGCGAGATGGGCTTCCCCGAACTCCTCGGAGCCCACGCCGTATTCCTCGATCGCGTCGCCCATGGCGACGATCAGGGAGCGAGGTTCGGCCCATTGCTGGGGTTTGGCCCGCTCGCAGGCTAGCCGGGCGGCGAGTTTCTCGAGTTCCGCCCGGACGAGGAAGAGGTCCTCGATCTCCGCGACGCCGATTCCTCGCGACCACAGCCCGCCCGCCGTGCCGCGCTCAGCGAATCCGTCGCTTTCGAGCCGGCGCAGCGCGTCGCGGACCGGCGTCCGGCTCACCGCGAGCTGGGTCGCCAGCTCGGTCTCTACCAGATGGGTCCCCGCGGGGATCTGGCCGGTGATCAGCGCATGCCGCAGCGCCCGGTAGACGTGTTCGTAGGTCCTGCGACGCGCCTGCGTCGGCAACGACCTGAGCCCGCTCAGGCCTTGGCTCACAGCACACCTACCCAAGCAGGTTCGTCATCGCTGAGCCGGTTGATCCCGATCGGTTCGCGACAGCAACGCCGGTAGATGTCGCGGAAGTACGGGTCGAACCGCCTGTTCAGCTCCTCTACCCTGGCGAAGCGCTCCAAGTACTCACCGCCGAGCGCGCGGACCTCGGCCAGCACCGCTTCCTCGTCGATCAGCAGGCACCGGCCGTCGCGCACCACGACCTGCCCGTCCACCCACACCTCCCTGACGGAGTCGCCGTTTTCGACGTAGACGAGGTGCTGGGCGATGTTGTTGACGGGAGTGAAGTTCACGGAGCGCAGGTCCAGCACCAGCAGGTCGGCCTTTCGTCCAGCCTCGATGGCCCCAATCTGGGAGCCGAGCCGGGCTGAGGTGGCGCCCCCACGCGTAGCGGCCCAAAGCACCTCGTCGGCGGTGGGCCAGGCGGTGAAATCGGGTTGGGTCACCTTGTGGAGCAGTGCTGCGGACTTCACCACGTCGAACATGCGTGCCGAGTCGTTGGTGGACAGGCCGTCGGAGCCCAGGCCGAGGTTGACACCGGCGTCGAGCAGCGCCCGCCACGGGGCGACGCCGGAGCCGAGCTTGAGGTTGGAGATCGGATTGTGCGCCACGGACGCTCCAACCTGGCCGAGGCGTTCGATGTCGCCATCAGTGAGCCAGACTCCGTGGGCCAGGGTGGCGCGATCGCTGAGGACACCGAGGGAGTCGAGGTGTTCCACCAGGGTGGATCCGTACATTACCGAGCCGGTGACGGCCTGCATCCTGGTTTCCAGCACATGCACATGCAGGGTCGTATCGTGCTCGCGGGACAGTTCGTCCGCCGCGATGAACAGCTCATCCGTGCACCGCTGAGGGCCGCTCGGAGCGATCACATACCGAAGCCGCCCTGCGCGACCGTCGTAGCGGGCCAGCGCCTCCTTACTGAACGCGAGGTATTCGTCGACGGTGCGGGTGGGGACCGCGCGAGCTTTCGTCAGCAGTTCGGGCGGCAGCATTTCGTCGACGAACGGGATCGAGTCGATGTATGGCTTGTTGACGATATTTCCCGAGCAGTTCGCCCGGATCCCGATCTCCTCGTAGCCGCGGAACACGGCGTCCAGCGCGGACAGGCTCTGGGCCGGCATTTCGATGACATCGTCCAGCAGACACGTCGCCCCGCTGCGCAGCGATTCCAGGCCGACGAGCAGGGTGCGCAGATACACCAAGCGTTCGGACATCGGCTCGAGGCCGAGGATCGGATAGGCCAGCAGCATCCACAGTTCCAGCGGCAGGTTGTCGTAGCGGCCCTTGAACAGCGCTTCCCATGAGTGGACATGGGCGTTGACCAGGCCCGGCATCAGTAATCGGTCGCTGCAGTCCACGACTGCCGCGGCTTCGGGCACCTCGAGATCGGGCCCGACCGCCTCGATCCGGTCGCCGACCACCAGCACGTCGGCGCGGAACGGATCGCTGCGATGCTCGTCGTCCATTGCCATGACGAGAGCGTTGCGGAAGAGGGTGGTCATCAAAGCTCCTTGGCGCTGGGAAAGAGATCGGTACGGCGGTGCTCGAAGTAGCGCAATGATCGACGCGTCTCGCTCAGCGCGCTCAGGTTGAGTTCGGCGAGAACCAGTCCCGGCCCCGCGTCGCGTGCCCGGCGGGCGATCACCTCGCCGTCGGGGCCAATCACGCAGGACTCGCCGAAGTTGTCGATCGCGTGACCGCCGACCCACTCGGTGCCGACCTTGTTGGCCGCGACCGTGAACAATCCGTTCTCACGGGCGTGCGTGCGCAACTCGGCGAGGAAGAAGTCGGCGCTGTCTCCGCCGCTGCCGGCGACTGGCACGGCCACGAGATCAGCGCCCAGCGCGCGAAGCTCACGCCAGCATTCCGGAAACCGCCGGTCGTAGCACACCAGCACACCGAGTCGGTAGTCGCCGAGGACGTGCACTCCCAACCACTCGCCTGCAACGAAGTCCGCCGGTTCATCGAATCCGGGCGCCGGATCCTCGCCAACCGGAAGGTGCAGCTTGCGCGTGACCGGATGCGCTTGCCCGGTGCGGTCGACGCTCGGAACGATTTCGCCATCCTGGAGCACAGCGGCGGAGTTATGAAATGTGCCCGCCGCCGGATCGCGCTCGAACAGAGGCAGTACCACGGTCAAGCCGAGACGGGTGGCCAACGACGCGATTCTGTCGGATTGCGGTCCGGGTACCGGCTCGGCCCACTGCCGGTAGGCTCCGGCCGGTTCCCCGCCGAAATACGGCGTAATAGCCAGCTCGGGCAGCACGACCAGCCGAGCGCCCCCGTCGGCGGCATCGGTGAGTGCCTCTTCGACGACGGCGAGGTTGTCTTGCGGGACGTCTCCGCAGGCCGGTAGCTGGGCCGCCGCGACAACGATCACCGTCACGTGCCGACCTTTTCCTGTTCCGCGAAGGCCCTGTCCACTTCGTCTGCCAGCAAGTCGACCAGCCGGTCGTGCAGCGCGTGGTAACCCGCCGATCGTGAGTCGCGCGGCCGCTCCAATTCGACGTCAACGATGGCCTTGATGCGGCCCGGGCGAGCGGTGAACACCACGATGCGGTCGGCCAGCGCAACCGCCTCATCGACGCTGTGCGTGACGAACAGCACCGAGGCGCCGCTCTCCTCGTGCACGCGGGCGATGTAGTTCTGAAGTTTGGCCCGGGTCTGGACATCCAGGGCGGCGAACGGTTCGTCCATGAGCAACACCTTGGGCCGCATTGCGAGCGCTCGGGCGATGGCCGCACGCTGTCGCATCCCGCCCGAAAGGCCGTCGGGATGGTGGTCAATGAACTCACCCAGTCCCATGGTGCGGAGCAGGTCCCGAGCTATCTCACGGCGTTGGGACTTGGGCACGCCGCGCAGTTTCAGCCCGAAACTCACGTTGTCCGCGACGGACATCCAGGGATAGAGCGACGACTGCTGGAAGATCATGCAGCGGTCAGGCCCCGGGCCGCTGACCGGCTCCCCGTCGGCCTCGATCGACCCCGAAGTCACCGGCTCCAGGCCGGCGATCATGGAGAGCAAGGTGCTCTTGCCGCAGCCGCTAGGGCCGAGTATGACGACGAATTCGCCCGGCGACACGTCGAGTGTGATTCCGTCCACCGCGACCACTTCTGGTGTGGTCCTCTCGAACACCTTCGTCACGGATCGGCAGCGCACCGCCCCGGTCGCCGCATCGGATTGGGCTGTCTGGGATGTCACCTACCGGCTCCTGTCGTCGCGGGCTGCCACCACAGCAGCCGGTTCTGGACTTGCCGGAACAGAATGTCCAGAAGGTATCCCGAAATTCCGATCACGGTCATCGCGAAGAACACCAGGCTCGCGTTGAACGTATTGCGCGCGAGCATGACCACCTGGCCGAGGCCCGTGCCGACCCCCACGGCCTCCGCCAGCAACACCACCATCCACGCCGCGAACAGGTTCAGCCGTAGGCTCTGCAGGATCCCGGGAAGGATCGACGGCAGGATCACCTGGAACAGAATCTGCCAACGAGTGGCGCCCATTGTTCGCGCGACGTTGATGTAAGTCGTGCTGACATCGTTGATCAGGCTGATCGTGGCGAGGGTCATCACGAAGTACACCCCGATGAAAACCATGAACACCGCCGGCCCGTTGCCGACGCCGAACAGGAAGATCGACACGGGCAGCCACGCGATCGGAGAGATCGGGGCGAGCAGCGTGACGGTGGGCAGGACCAGGCCACGCACCACGCGGAACTGGCTGATCAATATGCCGGTCGCCAGGCTTGCGACGAAGCCCAGGGCCAGCCCGGCCAGCACGCGCAGCACGGTCGCCAGAACCGTGGTGAAAACCGCGACGGCAGGTGGTGCCTGGCTATCCCCGATCGAGGCGCTGTCGAAGAAGTGAGCTTGCCCGCTGAAGTCCCGCAGAAACACGTGTGGGGGCGGGAGCAACAGTTGCGGCGCCCAGCCCAGCGCCCATGCCAGCTCCCAGCATCCGCCGAACAGCGCGACGGAGGCCAACCACCAGGCGGCCGCGGCCCCGACACGGCGGTGTCTGGACGGTCCGCGCCGCGCTGGTTTGGACGGTCGGCGTTGCCCCCGCACGCCGACGTATGTCGTGGCGCTCATGCGGTCTGCATCTTCAGCGAGTGATAAAGATCCGGGTTCTCCTGGATCACCTGTTCCAGCAACGACCAGTCGAAGATCTTCTGGTCGGGAAGTTTCTTCAGATAGCCCAGATCCTTCATACCCGCCGCTCGGTCGAGCATGAACTGCGCCTTGGAGCGCTGGTCCACCACGTTGGGCTGCTTGGTGGAGGCGTCGAGCGCGTCGGCGAGGCTGGTCTTGAAGTAGGTGCCCACCGTGGCCTCAACGGCTGCCTTACGGTCCTGCTCCGCCTGCTGTTGGGCCGTAAGCAGACCCTTGATAACAGCCTTCACCGCCTTTGGGTTTTCGGTGAGCACAGGGTTACGGACCGCCAAGACGCAGTCGGTGTAGCCGGGACCGTATACATCGGTGCCGTCGGACAATTTCACCGCGCCCGCGCGCTCGTTGAGCGCCTGGGTGGCATACGGCTCGATGTGGCAGATGCTGTCAATCGATCCGCTGATGAACGCTTGCGCCAGTTCGGGCGAGGTGCCGAAGTAGCGCACCTTGACGTCCTTGAAGGACAGGCCGGCCCTCTTCAGGTAGTCGTAGGGCAGCATCTCGAGGGTGTCGGCCTGAAAGGTACCGAGTGTCTTGCCGGCGAGATCGGCGGCCGTGTTGATACCCGGCTGCGAGACGATTACGCATCCCTGTACGCCGCCGCCGGCGACAATCGTCACCGGGGCGCCCGCGTCGTGCAGTGTCATGAACTGGGTGTAGGGCAGCAGCGACATGTCCACCTGCCCCGCACCGAAGAGGGTCACGATGTCGGCGTTGGTCGGTGTGACCACGAAATCGACTGTGGCGCCCGCGGGTTCGGCAAGTCTTCGCTCCTTGACCAGGAACATGCCCAGATTGCACAGCCCGGTGCCGTGCGTTGCCTTCAGCGTTACCGTCCCGGCAGCGCTGGTCCCCGGGCTGGCACCGGAACAGGCGGCCAGCAGCCAGGACGGAACCGCGACGGCCGTGCCGGCGATCGCCGCGCTGCGGAGGAAATCGCGGCGATCCAGCGACGGGATATGGAGGTTTTCGGTCATCAGGCGTTCTCCTTGGCGGTTTGTCCGTTGAGCTCGTCGGTGAGCAGGTCGAGGCAAACGGCGACTGCGGGCGGGTCCGCGTCGCCGGGTACCAGCTCGAGGGAGCGCAGACTGTCCCACCGGGCGAAGACGGCGTGGGTCAGGTGGCGGATATCAATTCGCGACGGTTGGCGCATAGTTGCCGCGACCAGTTCGTCGAGCCCGAAACCGGGGTAAAACTTGAGTGCGTGGCGAACCGCAGCCCGAAGGTCGCGATATATCAGCTCTTCCGCGCTTAGCATCGCGCGGATTGCGGCGCGCACTTGTTCGGGCCGCTCCCGTAGGAGCTTCGCCGAGGCGACAAGAACCGTGTCGGGGAATGGGTTTCCCCATAGCTCGGTCCCGTCCGAGAGGACGTACGCGCCCGCGGCGCGTACTCGGCCGGCGAAGGGCTCGGCAACGGACAACGCGGCCAACTCCCCGGCGTGCCAGGCGTCGATGGCATCGGCCAGCACATCGAAGTAGCGGAGTTGGACGTCGGTCATTCGGAGACCGGCCGCGGCCAGCACGTCGTGTAGGAGCACCTCCATCGGGTCGGCCCGAAACGTGCCCACCGGCTGGCCGGCGAGCGCTGCGGCGTCGCGGTGTGGCTCGCGTGTCAGGACGGAGATTCCCATCA
>JAVRPG010000407.1:0-8464 GCA_032162325.1 Mycobacterium sp.
GCTCTTCGCCCACTGGGCATGGGCGCACGGTTCCTGGTGGTCAGGATGACAAGAGCCCGGTGACGAGCGATTGTCACGCCGGGATCTGTGGGAGCCGGAGGGTGAAACTCCCTCCGGCTACCCGACAACCAGGCCGCACCTGACGACCGACAGGCGATCATCAGTAACCGCCACCGGCCAGGGACATGGGGAACCAAATCCCGTCCGCCCAACCGGGCAAGTACGCGGCTGCTGAGCCGGGCAACCGTTACCCCGGCACCGGCCAACAACGGCCAACTCCAACAGTAGCGGTACCCTCTCGCCTGTGCCCGACGAGCCCACTGAAGACCGCGAAGACGACGACGGTCCCGTCTTCACCGGCTTCGGCATCGGCTCCGCGGTGCTCAGCGTGCTGGCGGTCGCGGCCGTGGCGCTGGGCGTGCTGATCTGGACCCAGCACCGCAGCGACGTCGACGAACTTCACTACCGCACCCGCGTCATGCAGGCCGCCGCTGACTGGACCAGTGTGCTGATCAACATGAACAAGGACAGCGTCGAGGCCAGCCTGCACCAGCTGCACGAGGGCACCGTCGGTCAGCTGAACGCCGACTTCGACTCGACCGTCGCGCCGTACCGCAAGCTGGTACAGACGTTGCAGTCGCGCACAACCGGCCAGGTCGACTCGGTGGCGATCGAGTCGATCCACCACGCACAGCCCGGCCCGAACGGCGCACCGCGGCCCCAGCCGCAGCCCGAGCTGTCGGCGTCCGCGTCACGCACCGACACCGTGATGGTGGCGGCGACGTCCATCAGCGAGAACGCCGGGGGCGCCAAGCCGCAGACCGTGCGCTGGACGCTTCGGCTGGACGTCTCCGACGTCGACGGCAAGCTGCTGATCTCGCGGCTGGAGCCGATCCGATGAGAAACCGTTGGCGCGTCCTGGCTTTCGACATCCTTGCGCCGGCCGCGGCCGTCGCCGCACTGGTCTTCATCGGCATCGCGCTGGCCTGGCCGCTGTGGTGGGTGTCGGTGTGTTCGGTGCTGTGCCTCCTCATCGTCGAGGGCGTGGTCGTCAACTTCGTTCTCGCGCACCGCGACTCGGTCACCGTCGGCACCGACGACGACGGTCCAGGGCTGCGGCTGGCTGTTGTCGCGGTGGCGACCACGGCTTTGGTGGCTGCGGTAATGGTTGGATACCTGCGGTGGACGGTGCCCGACCGCGTGCTGCGCGACGACACCGCGGAGGTGGTGGGCATCGCGAGCAGCATCTCCGAGGCCTCCGCGACATTCACGCCGCAAAGCCCCACGGCGTCGATCGACCGCGCGACGGCGATGATGTCACCCAAGAGCGCCGAGGCATTCAAGAACGAATTCGCCAACGTGGCAAAGGATTTGACAACCAGGAACATTTCAGCCCAGGCCAGCACGGTATCGGCGGGCGTCGAGGCGATCGGGCCCGACGCCGCCAGCGTCGCGGTGATCCTGCGTGCAACGCAGAGCACACCCGGCAAGCCGTCCGAGACGGCGGTGCTCGCACTTCGGGTCACGCTGTCCAAGACCGACGGGCACTGGCTGGCCGACGACGTATCGCCGATCCACTCCCGCTAACCGAGCAGGCGGGCGTGATCGATCTTCAGGCAGCGATCCATCACCACTTGTAGCCCCGCCGCATCGCCGTCACGGGCCACCTGTTCGTGCCAGAGGCCGAGCTGTAGCCACAGCACCTGCGCGCCCACCTCGATGGTGTCCTCCAGCACTGCCGGGAGGTACTCGTGGCGTCGGAACACGTCGACGAGATCCGGCACCACCGGCAGGTCGGCCAGGCTCGGATACACCGGAGTGCCCTCGACCTCGCTGATGGTCGGGTTGACGAGATAGAGCTTGAAGTCGCTGCGCGACCTCAGATACGTCCACACTTCGTGGCTGGCTCGCAGCGGGTTGGCGGATGCGCCGACGATAGCGACGGTGTGGGTCTCACGCAGGATCTGCTCAATGTCCATCGGCGTCTTCCGAATTCGCCGACAGAATCCGCGAAGCCAACTCCTCGGGTTGGCTGAACGCGATCAGGTGCCCGCCCGGCATCACCTCGAGATCCAGTCCGAGCCGCGAGTGAACCACCTGCCGCTGAAACTCCAGCGGGAACAACCGGTCGTCGATGCCCTGGATCACCCTGGTTGGCACGTCGGGCCAGCGATCAAGCGGCCACGGCTGCCCGAACGCCGTGTCGGACTGCCGCGGTTCGCCCTGTCGGAACGCCTCCTCGCGCACCGCCTCCGGTACGTCGTGGAAGAAGTCCTCGACCGGATCGAAGGCAGGCACGACGCGATCGTGACCCGTTGCCCCCCACCACTTTCCGGGCGATTCGCCGACCACAGGCACCATCGGGTTGACCAACACGATCGACGCGGTGGGCACCCGGGAGGCCACCATCGGCGCGGTGAATGCGCCCATCGACTGGGCGACCAGAACCAGCCCGTCCGACACACCGGAGACCGCCTCGACAACCCTGTCGGCGTAGGTGGTGAGGTCCGCCGAATCGTCGTCGGCGGGCAGATCGATCGCGATCGCGTCGGGCAACAGCGGCGCGACGCGATGCCAGTACCAAGCGCTGCCACCGGCTCCCGGGATCAGCGCGTAGGTCATCGGATCAGTCGCCAGGACGCTGTTTGCGCATCTTGGCGAACCGGTCGGCCAACCGGCGCATCCGGAGCATCAGCGACGCAGGCGGGCTCGTCTCCCCGCTGAGGTACGACGCGAAACTCTTACTCGGAACTCCGATGCGCGACGCGAACTCGTCCGGGCCAAGACCCGATCGCTCCAGCAGAGACTGCACATGGCGGCCCACCTCGGCGCGCTCGTTTGCCTCGAGGTGCTCGCGGGCGCGGGTGAGCACCTCCGAGAGCGCCTTGGAAACCCCGTATGGCCGAGCCGTTTCCAGCACTTCCTCGACCTGCCGCGCGGTCCTGCCGTACGGATCACGTTTGATCGCGACGACGATGCGCTGCCAGACCGTCAGGTCGTCCGCCTCCAACGCTGCCCGGATCGCGGCGGTCGGCCAGAACTCCACCGGCCTGTCGTCGATCGCCGGGCGGCGGCCATTCGTCGGCGCCGCGGGGCGTTTGGGTCCGGAGATAGCTTCGCGGCGCGCGTCCCGAATATTCGTGGCCAACGTCACCTCGCCTCCTCCAGCATCGCTACCGCCACCGACAGGCAGCGCTCCCTGACCTTCGCCCAATCAGCCTCTGCCTCAGGGCCCGACATTCTCGTGTCGTGCTCGTCGGACGGTTGTGGATCGGCCAGACGACGGACCAACTGGGTGGCGACCCATTGCTTCCTTGAGCGGTCTCCACAGTAGTACCGGTCCATCGACGCCAGCACAACAGCCGCAGTGTGAGTCTCCATCGAGTCGACCAATTCGGCAAACTCAGCGAAATCCCTAGTCGTGTTTCGGCACATGACCAGGTAACTCTTCAGTCGCAGCGTCTCCGCGCCGGTCGGGATCTGCAGCCGGTCGCCCGTCGGCAACTGGACGTTGGTGGTCTCCATCGGACTGCTCCGCTCCACCGGCGCCCGATCCGAGTCGGCCTCTGTCTCCAGCGCATCGAGCGCGACCGAGAGCCGACCCCCCCACATGACCACCGGATGGACCGCGGACAGGCAGGGCGGCCCGGCCTTGCCCGCTCGGTTCGTCGAGCCGTTGCGGTGCGCACGACCGGTCGAGCCGTTGCGGTGCGCACGACCGTTGGTATGGCCGTTCACCAGGGCGGGCAGCCGCTCGCCAGATGGCAGGCAGCCGCTCAGCGCCAGCGGATCGGCGACGGTAATCGTATCGGGGGCAAGGTTTTTCAACCGGGCCGCGGACTTGACCACCATGCGCAGATCGGAGCCCGATGGCCCCAGCGACGAAATGTCGTCGGGGATGATGACCAGGTCGGGCACCTCGACCTTGGGCAGCGGCTTCTCGAAGTCCACCGACGGCAGGATGCGGGCCAGCCAGCGCGGCAGCCACCAGTTCCATTCGTCGAACATCGCCATGAGGGCGGGCACCAGCACCAGCCGGACGACGGTGGCGTCGACCGCGATCGCGACCGCACATGCGACGCCCAATTGGGCGACCAACGGCATGCCCGCGAAGGCGAACCCGATGAACACCGCGATCATGATCAGCGCGGCGCTGGTGATGGTGCGGGCGCTGGTGCTAACCCCGTAAGCGACGGCGTCGCGGGTGTTTCTGGTCTGCAGGAACCGCTCCCGGATGCGGGTCAGCAGGAAGATCTCGTAGTCCATCGACAGGCCGAACGTCATCGCCAGCACCAGCGGCGGGATGGTGCTGTCCAGCGACGAGATCGGCTTGAAGCCCAGCTCTTCCAGCCAGCCCCACTGGAACACGACGACGAGGCTGCCGTAGGCGGCTGCCACCGACAGGACCGTCATCACGACGCCCTTGAACGCCAGGAACACCGACCGGATCGAGATGAGCAGCATCACGAACGCGATCAGTGCGACGAATCCGAACACCGCGGGCTGCGTCGCCGACACGCGGTCGTCGAAGTCCTTGATCAGTGCCGTCGGCCCACCCACATCGATGCGCGCGCTGGCGCCGGGAACGCCCGGCAGTTGCTGGCGCATCCAGTCGACGGCTTCGCGGGCGCCCATGTCTTCCGGATCGACAGAGAGCACGGCCGACAGCAGCGCACGGCGATAGTCGTCGCCGAACACCGGCGGCGACACCGACACCACATTGGGTCCCTGCGCCATCCGCTGGCGCACGGCGTCGAGCGCCGACTCGTTCGCCGGTGCCGAGGCCGCGTTGCCGTCGGGGAAGGTGACCAGCACCCGCACCGGGCCCAGCGCCCCTGGGCCCAGGGCCTCGGCCGCCGCGTTGACGCCGCCGCGGATCTCGTGCGTCGGGTCGAACTGGCGCTGCATGCTGTTGCCCAGCACCATCGAGAATGCCGGCGCGGCGAGCGTCAGCAGTAACGCCGCGGCCGCCAGCGCCGACAGCCACGGCCGCCGCATCACCCAGCCGGTCCACCGGCTCCAGAACCGCGATTGGGTGGTCTCGGCCCGGCGCGACCAGTGCAGGTATGACGACCGCTTGGCGGCCGCCCGGCCGAACGTTGCCAGCACCGCCGGTGTCAGCGTCGTCGATGTCAGCACGGCGACGGCGACGGCGAGGATCGCGCCGGTGGCCATCGACTGAAGCACCGGGGTGTTGATCAGGTAGATGCCGGTGACCGAGGCGATCACGGTCAGGCCCGACAGCACCACCGCCAGGCCGGAAGTGGCCATCGCCGCGTCCGCGGCCTGCCGGGGATCGCGGCCTGCCCGCAGTTCCTCACGGAACCGCATAAGTATGAATAGTGAATAGTCGATGGCCAGTGCGATACCGAACATCGACACCGTGGACGTGACGAACACCGACATCGTGGTGTACATCGACAGCAGATAGACCAGCCCCATGGTCACTACGACGGTGCAGATCCCAAGCACCAAGGGCATTGCGGCCGCGGCCAGCGACCCGAACACCGCGAGCAAAACAATCAGGACGATCGGAAGGTTCCACTGCTCGGCCTGGGCGATGTCGTGCTTGGTGGCCAACGTCGCAGCGGCACCCAGTGCGCCCTGGCCGATGACGTAGAGCTTGACCTTGCCGTTGTCGATCTCGCCGGGCTGATCGCCGTTGATGCCGACCTTCTGCCGCAGCTGTTTGGCGACGTCGACCGCGCCGGTGTTGTTGAAGTCCAGCTGCAGGGTGACGACGTACGGGCGATCGGGCTGGGGAGGCGGCTGCTGCGGATTCGGCACGACCTTGACGCTTGGCACCTCGGCCGCGATGCGTTCGAGCTGGGTGACCGCGGCGGTCATGTCGTCGAAGGACGCGTCCGCGCGTGGGGCCGCGACCAGGGCCAACGGGGACGCACCCTGGTCAGGGAAGTGCTGCTCGAGCTCGCGCTGCACGTGCAGCGACTGGGAACCCTCGACTTCGAACCCGCCGCCGGTGAGGTTGCCGGACTGGTGCATCGCCAGATAGATCGAGGGAACCAGGAGAAGCAGCCAAGCCGCGAACACCGCCCAGCGATATCTGCGCAGGTTGCCGCTCAAGCGCATCATGAACTGCTGGATAGCGAACTCCCCGCTTTCTGCCCGGCGTTGCGTAGCGTGAGCGTACAACAGGGCCATGTAGAGTGCCGCCGCCTCAGCAACGCCCTAACCCTGCTCTAACCTTCTCGCGAAGACGCTGCTCAGCGTTACGCGATGCTGCGGGCTTCCTGTTGTTCACCTGCACGTTCATTCGCTGGATTGGCAGGCGCGTGGGCGTAGATGGCACTATGTGCCGAGGCCGTTACGGGGTCGGGGAGCCCAACCGTCCGATCGCAAGGAGTTTGCGAAAGCGTCAAATACGTTCGCAAACTGTAAGGAGTTGTCCATGTATACGACCACCAAGGCGCTGCGCCGCAGCCTGTACGCGGTGTTCGCTGCTTCGGCAGTCGGTGGCGCCGCGGTGGCAGCGCTGACAGGATTCTCCGCCCCGTCAGCAACCGCGGCATCGGACCCCTGCGCGGCCAGTGAGCTCGCCAGGACCATCGGCTCGGTTGCCACGTCGATGGGCACCTACCTCGACTCGCACCCCGAAACCAATCAGGCGCTGACGACCATCTCGCAGCAGCAGGCCGGGCCGCAGTCGCTAGGTGCGGTCAAGACCTACTTCGACGCCAACCCGCAAGTCGCCAAGGACATGCAGCAGTTGCAGCAGCCGCTGGTCAACCTGTCCACCCGCTGCAAGCTGCCGGTCAGCCTGCCCCAGCTGATGGGCCTGATGCAGGCCGCGCAGCAGCAGGGTGGCGCGTTGCCCGGAGGTTTGCCAGGAGCACTGCAGACCGCTCAGACCATGGGAGCTCCCGGCGCGGCGCTGCCGTCGTCGCCGTCACCGGCGTCGGCGGTCACGCAGGGCAGCGGACCGCTTCCCGGGCCTGCGGCAACCACCACCCGCTAGCGCTGGGTGGCGCGCCCAGCACGCAGCTGACCTGCGGCTTCAGACTTTCTCACGATTGGTTAATCGCAAGGCAAGAAAGTCGGCACCCTTTCTGCTTAGCTTTTAAATTGTCGGAACCGCAATGGTTACGGCCTCTCCACTTCATATGAAGGAGCCTGTCCATGTTGCTCTCGGCCCGTACCGCGCGGCGTGCGGTAGCTGGCGCGGTCGGCACCGGTGCGATCGCCGGTGCGATGTTGTTTGGTGCGCTGCCCTCGGCGATGGCCGACGACCCGGCGCTGAATCCCCCGAATTGCACCGCGGCGGATCTGGCCGGTGTGGCATCCGGTGTCTCGGCGTCGACGTCGGCATACCTCTTCACGCACCCCGACGTGAACTGGTTCTTCACCAGCCTCGAGGGCCAGCCGCGCGATCAGATCCGCGACGACGTCCGGACGTACATGGACGCGAATCCTCAGACGAAGGCTGACCTGACCGGGATCCGCCAGCCGTTGGTCGACCTGAAGAACCGCTGCGGTACAGCACCGGCACCTTCCATTCCGTAGTCCGCGTGCGGGTCGGCGAACTGCTCGCGCAGGAGAGCGCGAGCCGCACGGTGTTGATGGTCGACGACGACCCGGACGTCAGAACCTCCGTCGCCCGCGGATTGCGGCACTCGGGATTCGACGTTCGGGTTGCTGCAACCGGTAAAGAGGCGCTGCGGCTGTTGTCCAACGAATCGCACGACGCGTTGGTCCTGGACGTCCAGATGCCAGAACTCGACGGTGTCGCCGTGGTGACCGCATTGCGGGCGTTGGGTAATGACATCCCCATCTGCGTGCTGTCCGCGCGCGATACCGTCAACGACCGGATCGCGGGGCTGGAGGCCGGCGCCGACGATTACCTCACCAAGCCCTTCGATCTGGGTGAGTTGGTGGCGCGGCTGCATGCTCTGCTGCGGCGTGCGAGCCATTCGGATCAAACATCCGACACGATGACGGTCGGTCCGTTGACCATCGACACCGCACGCCGGTTGGTGTTCGTCGACGGCGAGCGCGTCGACCTGACCAAGCGGGAGTTCGACCTGCTGGCTGTGCTGGCCGAGAACGCCGGTGTGGTGTTGTCGCGTCAGCGGCTACTGGAACTGGTCTGGGGCTACGACTTCGACGTCGACACGAACGTCGCCGACGTGTTCATCTCCTACCTGCGGCGCAAGCTCGAACGCGACGGCCTGCCGAGGGTGATCCACACGGTTCGCGGGATCGGGTACGTGTTGCGGGAGGAGCCGTAAGTGCGCTGGCCGCGGTTCCTGCGGTCCGCTTCATTGCGTACCCGGGTGGCGGTCGCCTCCGCCGCCTCCGCGGCCGCGGTCGTCGCCGTGTTCACGATCCTCACCTCGGTCGTGCTCGCGAATAACGATGCCGCGCAACTGGATCGCCGACTCGACTCGATCATCGACGCCAGCATGTATCCCGAGCAGTTGGAGGACCCGCGCCGCGGCGTGCTCAC
>JAVRPG010000408.1:0-17516 GCA_032162325.1 Mycobacterium sp.
CGACGTTGGGGGCCGTCGAGATCAGGGCCAGGTCGGCCTCGCGCTCGAGGCGCTCGCGCACGATCTCGAGGTGCAGCAGCCCCAGGAAGCCGCAGCGGAAGCCGAACCCGAGGGCCACCGACGTCTCCGGCTCCCACGACAGCGCCGCGTCATTGAGCTGAAGCCGCTCCAGCGCGTCACGAAGGTCCGGATAGTCCGATCCGTCGACGGGATACAGGCCGGAGTACACCATCGGCGTGGGCTCGCGGTAGCCGATCAGTGCCTCGGTGGCGCCGTGGCGCGCGGCGGTCACGGTGTCGCCGACCTTGGACTGGCGGACGTCCTTCACGCCGGTGATGAGGTAGCCGACCTCGCCGACACCAAGGCCGACGGTCGGCTTCGGTTCGGGTGAAACGATCCCGACCTCCAGGAGTTCGTGGGTGGCGCCGGTCGACATCATCTTGATCCGCTCTCGCGGAGTGATCTTGCCGTCCACGACGCGCACATAGGTGACAACGCCTCGGTAGATGTCGTACACGGAGTCGAAGATCATGGCCCGCGTCGGCGCGTCCGGGTCACCCTGCGGCGCGGGCACCTGGCGTACCACCTCGTCGAGAAGTGCGGGCACCCCGTCGCCGGTCTTGCCCGACACGCGCAGCACATCGCCGGGTTCGCAACCGATGATGTGCGCGATCTCGGCCGCGTAGCGGTCCGGGTCGGCGGCGGGCAGGTCGATCTTGTTCAGCACCGGAATGATCGTCAGGTCGCGGTCCAGCGCGAGGTACAGGTTGGCCAGCGTCTGCGCCTCGATGCCCTGTGCGGCGTCGACCAGCAGTACCGCACCCTCGCATGCCTCCAGTGCGCGCGACACCTCGTAGGTGAAGTCGACGTGGCCGGGCGTGTCGATCAAGTGCAGCACGTACTCGTCGTCGCCGATTTGCCATGGCAGCCGGACGTTTTGGGCCTTGATCGTGATGCCGCGCTCGCGTTCGATGTCCATCCGGTCCAGGTACTGCGCGCGCATATCCCGGTCCGCGACGACACCGGTCAACTGCAGCATCCGGTCGGCCAGCGTCGACTTGCCGTGATCGATATGGGCGATGATGCAGAAGTTCCGTATCTGCGCCGGCGCGGTGAACGTTTGGTCGGCGAAGCTGCTGATGGGAATCTCCTGGTGAACCTGTATATGGGCCCTCCCAGGGTATCGAGGGCGGGCCCTCACCACACAATCGCGCAGGGTCTGATTCACCTATGCTGCGAACATGGCGTCGCAGTGGAAGACGTTTCAGCGGATTCTGAGAGACACAGAGAACCTGGTGTTCAACGAGGCGCCGAGGTTCATCCGTCAACTGCAGAAGCCTGAGGGGCTGCCACGCTATGTCGGCCAGGGCATCCAGCAGGGCATCAAATTGGGCCTGGACGCGATCGCGGCCGCTTCGACCGAAGAGGCCCCTGCGATCACCGCGGGCCGTCCGATCACCAACAACAGCGTTCCCACCGCGCAACGGGCGCGCAAGCTGGTGTACGCCCCGGATCTCGACGGCCGCGCCGATCCCGGCGAGATCGTGTGGACGTGGGTGGTTTACGAGGACGACCCCACGCGCGGCAAGGATCGGCCGGTGTTGGTGGTGGGCCGTGACCGCCGCACGCTGCTCGGTTTGATGCTGTCGAGCCAGGAGTATCACCATGACGAAAAGGACTGGGTCCGCATCGGCAGCGGCAGCTGGGATTACGAGGGCCGGGCCAGCTGGGTGCGATTGGACCGGGTACTCGACGTCCCCGAGGAGGGCATCCGTCGCGAAGGGGCGATCCTGGACCGCGAGGTGTTCGAGGTGGTCGCCACGCGGCTGCGCGCCGAGTACTCCTGGAGCTAACGCGCCGCCCGCCACATGGGCCACATCGACGGCCCACCGTTCGGCAGCTGAATCTCACCGGTGACCTCAAACCCGAATCGCATGTAGTACGCGGGGAGCTCGGGCTTAGTGGCCTCGAGATACGCCGGTGCATGCTCGTCGTCGCACCGCTGCAGGCGTGAGTTCATCAACGCCTGCCCGAATCCCGCGCCCCGCACAGTCGGATCAGTGCCGATGATCATCAGGTACCAGTGCGGTTCCTCGGGGTGGTTGTCTTCCATCAGCTCCATGAGCTGCTCCATCGCCGGCGCGCGTCGGCCGAACGCCCACAGCATTCCCGGCATCATCAATAGCTGTTCGAGCCGACTCGACTTCCGCTGACCGGGCGGATCCCACATCGTGGCACCGCCGATTTCGCCTTCGCGAGTGGCAACCTCCGAGCCGCCGCGGGGCAGGAAGTGGAGCCGGCCCAGTGTGGTGAACCCCCGGCGCAAACCCATCGCCCGTGTCCCCGAGTCGGGCACCATCCAGGTCATCACCGGATCATCGAAGAAAGCGCGCGCCAGCACCCGCCCGGCCGTGCGAACGTCGCGGTGTTGTACAGGACGGACGTCGATCTCCGCCGGCACTCAGCGGCCCTGGGTGATGTAGGCCTGGAGCTGCTCCTGCTGGGCCTCCAGTTCCTCCATTCGCGTCTTGACCACGTCGCCGATGCTCACAATGCCCGCCAGCCGACCGTTCTCCATCACCGGCACGTGCCGGACACGGCGCTCGGTCATCAGCGCGGTGAGGCTGTCGACGGAGTCGCTGGGCGTGCAGGTCGCCACGAGCGTGGTCATGATCTCCGACACCGGACACCTCAGGAGGTCGGCGCCCAGTTCGTGCAGTTTGCGCACGACGTCGCGCTCCGAGACGATGCCCACCAGCCCGTCGGGCGACACCACGACCATCGCGCCGATGTTGTGCACGGTGAGTTCGGTGAGCAGCCCGGCGACCGAGGTCTCCGGGGTGATGGTCGCCACCGACGCACCCTTGTTCCGCAATACGTCCGCGATTCGCATCGATGCCTCCACTCGTGACCTATCTCACAGGCTAGGTCCGACGCGCCCGGCGCGAAAGGGATTCCGAGGTTGCAACCGGGTCACGCCCACGGCCGCAGCGCGACGGCTGTCGCTCGCTGCAGTCGCTCGCGCAGCGTGTCCGGGTCGGCATGGCCGTCGCGGAGCAATACCTCCAGCGCGCCCCCGACCGCGCCCACGAACGCGCCGACCAACGCGGCCGCCTCAACCGCATCGAGTTCATCGGGAAATGCGGCGTGCAGACGGTCGGCGATCTCGGTCTGCGCATCGAGCTGGCGCTGCAGACCGCGACCCCTGACGGAGGGCACCGAACGCACGAAGCGCAGTCGCAGCGCCGCCATCGGCCCGACCAGGTCATCACCGGCATCGCGGAGTTCGCCCAACGCGCGCAACAGAATCTGTGTTGGCCGCTCGTCCGGCCCGCGGTTGTCGATCGCGGTCAGCGCCGCCTTCACCCGGGCGTCGGCGTCGGGGAACAGCACGTCCTCCTTGCTGGCGAAGTAGGCGAAAAACGTTCGGGTGCTGATGTCGGCTGCGGCGGCGATGTCGGCGATCGTGGTGCCGTCGTACCCGCGCCGCTCGAACAGGTCGGCGGCGGCGTCGATCAGGGCCTGCCGGGTGCGGACGCGTTTGCGCTCACGCAGTGACGACATGACCGGAGCCTACCGCGAAACTGAGAATTTTCTGCACTCATTGCAATTTTTCACTGGCTGCAATTAGGCTTACCTATGCGAAAGGCATTGATCTCTGGTGCGGGGATCGCCGGTGCCACAGCCGCATATTGGCTGGCCAAGGCGGGTTTCAACGTGACGGTCGTTGAGCAGGCCGAAGGCGGGCGATCCAGCGGCAGCCCCGTCGACGTCCGCGGCGCCGCTGTCGAGGTTGCCGAGCGGATGGGCGTCATGGCGCAGATCCGCGAGGCGAGTACTCAGGTGCGCGACATGGCGTTCGTCAACGCCCGCAGCCGCGTGATGAGCCGCGTCGACATGCGCGCCTGGGGCGACCCCGGCGACGTCGAGTTGCCGCGCGGCGACCTGGCCGCGATCCTGCGCGCCGCCGTTCCCGACGAGGTGGAGTTCGAGTTCGGCAACACGGTGAACGCTCTCGACCAGGACGCCGACGGAGTGACCGCCGAATTTCTTTCGGGCCCCGCGCGCCGGTTCGATCTCGTCCTCGGCGCCGACGGGGCGCACTCCGGTGTGCGTGCGCTGGCCTTTGGTCCCGAGGCGGACTACGTCACGCACCTCGGCGTGTATGTCGCCACGCTGCCGCTCGACGGCGAGACCGGGACGGATTTCGTCATGTACAACACACCAGGACGATCGGTGGCCGTCCACCCTGCGCGTGGCCGGCCGATCGCGGCGTTCAAGTTCCGCGCTCCACAGATTCCCCATTTCGACCACCGAGACCTCGACCAGCACAAGCGGCTGCTGTGTGATGCGTACGCCGGGGCGGGATGGCGTGTGCCCGAACTGCTGGACCGCGTGATCGTCGCCGACGACCTGTACTTCGACTCGGTCAGCCGAATCGAAGTACCGAAGTGGTCGAACGGGCGGGTGGTGCTGGTCGGCGACGCCGCGTCGTGTGTCCCGCTGTTCGGCGACGGCTCCAGCCTGGCGATGACCGGCGCCTTTACCCTGGCCGATTCACTGGGTGACGACATCCCATCGGGACTGCGCGCCTACGAGGCTCGGCACCGACCCCAGCGCGCGGCCAAGGAGAACTCGGTCACACTGGCGGCCAACCTGTTCGTCCCCGCGACGCAGGTGGGCATCGCGGTCCGCAACATCGCCGTTCACGTCATGCCATTGGTCGTCAAGACCCGCGAAACTGTATTCCGTAACCCGTTTCCGGGTAGACCGGGGCGGAATACAGTTTCGCGATGACTCGTTAGGACAGGCCATGACAAGTGCCAACTCTGTGCCCTCGGTCAAGCTGGGCGATCAACTGTCTGTAAGTGCAATCGGCTTCGGCGCGATGGCGTTGACGCCGGTGTACGGAGAGGTCGACGACACCGAATCGCTGGCCACGCTGCACCGCACGGTGGACCTGGGTGTCACGTTCATCGACACCGCCAACATCTACGGCGGCGGCAACAACGAGCGGCTGATCGCCAGACTGCTCGCCGACCGTCGCGACGAGGTCACGCTGGCAACTAAATTCGGCATCGTCGGCAACCCCGCCGATCGTGCCGCGGGCCGGCTGACCGCACGTGGCGACGGCCCCTACGTGCGCGAGTGCATCGACGAAAGCCTGCAGCGACTGCAGACCGATGTCGTCGACCTGTACTACATGCACCGCCGCGACCTGACCGTACCGATCGAGGAAACCGTCGGCGCGATGGCCGAACTGGTCGCTGCGGGCAAGGTCCGGCACCTCGGCCTGTCGGAGGTAACGGCCGACGAACTGCGGTCCGCCGTGGCGGTGCATCCGATCGCGGCCGTGCAAAGCGAATGGTCGATCTGGAGCCGCGACGTCGAACGCAACGTCGTGCCCGCCGCAGCCGAACTCGGTGTCGGCTTCGTGCCGTATTCGCCACTGGGGCGGGGCTTTCTGACCGGGACGGTCCGCTCGGCCACAGATCTGCCGTCCACTGATTTCCGGCGCACCATGCCGCGGTTCCGCGAGGGCGCGCTGGACGCCAACCTCGCGGTGGTCGACGCGATCAAGGCGGTCGCGGACCAGGTGGACGCGACGCCCGCTCAGGTGGCGCTGGCGTGGCTGCGCTACCGCGCCGACGCACTCGGCGTGGCCTCGGTGCCGATCCCCGGAACCCGGCGGGCCGCCAGGGTCGAGGAGAACCTGGGCTCACTGTCGGTGACGCTGGCATCGGATCAGCTCGACGCCCTCGACACCGCTGGCGCCGCCGTTGCCGGCCATCGGTTCGCCGACTTGACTTGGGTGTCGGCGGGACGCGAATAGTCAGTCCGGCTGCGGCCGCGTGACGCGAAGGGCGATCGAGGCGTCATCGAATTGAGCGGCCTGGGCGCTGATTCGTGCGATCTCGCTTGGGCGCCTGAGCAATCCGCGCACGGCGATGATGGCGACCTGCTCGCCAACCCGGATTGCTTCGTCCACGCGGTCGCCCTCATCCGTGTGCAGCCGGGTGCGCTTCTGGGCGCCCTCGTCGAAATTCAGCAGCAGACCCGCGGTCTCTTCCCGGTCGCACTCGATGAACTTGCCCTCGCTGATCGCGGCCCCGATGAGATCGACCACCCAGTCCTTCAGCCGTTCGTAATCCGTCCAGAACTGGTGGAATTCGGTGCGCTGATTGTGGGCGATGCGCTGGATCTCGTTGAAGTCGATCGGTGAGAGCGCCAGCTGCATGGTGTCGAACCGAAGCAGCCGGTACAGCTTGACCGCGGGCGAGCCGGAGCCGGCACCGACCTCCGCGATGAACTTCAGCGGCGCACGGTTGACCAGCAGGGTCTCCTGCAGCAGCTGTTCCTTGTTGCGGAACCAGTAGTACAGCGACGACTGCTGAAGGCCCGACGCCCGCGCGATGTCGCTCATCGTCGTTTGGGCATACCCCTTTTCGGAGAACAGCTGGGTCGCCGCGTGGACGATGTCGGCCCTCGGTGACGTCGTCGGCGCGGTCGCGGTGTTGTTGCGGGGTCGTCCGATGGCGTGAATCTTAGCCAAGCGGCGGCTTCTCACTGTGAGCGCGTTCGACGAGATCACGCGCCGCGGCGACCACGTCGCGCCACAGCTCGAGGCCCATGGACTTCGACGCGCGCGACGGGTATCCGGTGACCCCGTTGGTGGAGACGTGCGGGACCGCGTAGCGGAAGACGGCGCCCTCGGTGCGGTCGGGATCGTCGGCGTCACGCATCTTGTCGGTGTCGACGAGTTCGGGCCGCAGCACGAGCATGATGGAGGTCTCTGCCGCGTTGGCATGCCAGTCGGCCGCATCCTCGGTCGCCCGCCGGGCGATGTCGGGTGTCAGATCCCACCACTGCATCACACCGATCTGCAGGTCGTGAAACTCCCGCCGGAACCGATCGCAGGCGATCCAGAGCGCGGCCGCGTTGCCGACGTGACCGTTGACGAACAGCATCCGCCGGAAACCCGAGTCCACGCACGCTTCTGCGACCAGTCCGACCGTCGCGGCCGTCTCCTCACCCGAGAACGCGACTGTGCCCGCCAGCCGCGTGCCGTGAAAGAAGCTGGCGCCGAATGCGAGTGGCGGCAACACGACCGCCACCTCCCCCGCCGCCGCGTCGGCGAGCGCCGTCGCGATGATGGTGTCGGTGCCTACTGGCAGGTGCGGGCCGTGTTGTTCGGTCGCGCCGACGGGTATCAGCGCCACGCAGTCCGGGTCGGCGGCGAGGCGGTCGACCAGCTGCGCCGACGTCAGCTCTTCCCACAGGTGGGTCATGTCACCAGAACCTCAGGTAACGTTCGGTCTCCCATGCCGATACATGAGCGGTGTAACCGTCCCACTCGGCGCGCTTCTCGGCGACGAACGAGCCGAACATCGTGTCGCCGAACACCGACCGCACCAGCGGATCCGCCTCAAGTGCATCGATCGCCTCGCCCAGTGACCGTGGCAGCCAGCCGATTCCACGCGCCGCGAGGTCGGCCTCGGTGACGCGGTAGAGATTGTCCCGGTTTGGCACGCCAGGATCGAGCCCCTCGCGGATGCCCTCCAGCCCGGCGGCCAGCATGAGCGCGCCGCCGAGGTAGGGGTTATTGGCGCTGTCGGCGGCGCGGCACTCGACACGCCCGCCGCCCTTCGGGATTCGCAGCATGTTCGTGCGGTTGTTGTCCCCGTAGCACGCGAACACGGGCGCCCACGTCAGGCCCGACATGCTGCCCTGTTTGACGAGTCGCTTGTAGCTGTTGACCGTCGGCGCGATGACCGCGCAGATCGCGTGTGCGTGCCGCAGCACCCCGGCGATGAACTGGTATCCGAGCGTCGAGAGCCCGCACCCGCGCGGATCCTCCTCAGCAGCAAAGAGGTTCGCACCGGAGTCGTCGGCCAGCGACATGTTGTAGTGGGCGCCGCTACCTGTGCGGTCAGCGAACGGTTTCGGCATCCACGACGCGAACAGACCGTGCTTGCGGGCGATTTCACCGACCATCATCCGGAAGAACACCAACCGGTCCGACATCGCCACCACATTTGTGTAGGCGAAGTCCGTCTCGAACTGGCCGTTGCCGTCCTCGTGGTCGAACGAGTAGACGTCCCAGCCGAGTTCGTTCATCGCGGACACGATCTCGTCGACCACCGGGTAGTTGTGCAGCATCGTGCGCAGGTCGTAGCACGGCTTGTCGAGGTTGTCGTCGGGGCTGGCAGGTGCAGGCTTGTCGGTGTCGGTGAGCAGGAAGAACTCGGTCTCGATGCCCAAGTTGAAGGTGTACCCCAGCGTGGCCGCGTCGGCGGTAACACGTTTGAGGATCTGCCTGCTGCACGCGTCGAACGGGGTGTCCCCGATCCACAGATCACCTGGGAACCAGGCGATCTCGCGATTGAACGGCATGATGATCGGGTGACCGAGGTCGGGATGGGGCGCGACCTCGTCGTCGTTGACGTCCTGGGGCACGCCGTCGAGCGCGGCCCCCGTGAACATTTCCGATCCCAGGGCCGCCTGGGTCAGGTGGCCGAGCGGGACCATCTTGCTCTTCGGCTTGCCGTGCATGTCGACGAAGCTGATCGCGGCGTACTTGACGCCCTTGGCCGCCAGCTCGTCGGCGACATCGCGGGCCGCCGACGCGACGTTGGTGGTCTGCCCGTTCAGGGTTGTCGTCATCTGGTGTGTCATCCTGCCGATGCGAGAGTGGAAGTGGGGTTGATGATTCCGAGCTCGCGCCCGAGGTAGCGGTAGAACTCCCAGAGCGGCCGCTCGAGATGTGACAGCCTGCCGGTGCCGGTGACACCGGACCGAATCGCCCGCTGCACCGCGGCGCAGACGTCGAGATCCTCCCGGTGGATGTCGCAGATCAACTTGACCAGCTCGCTGCGGCGCTCCTCGAGGCCGGGTGCAGCCAGCGCGGCCGGGGACATGCAGATGTCGAGCTGCAGCTCGATCTTGCCCGCCCCGATCGGAAGTGTCTTGAGCCAGTACATGTATGCGGGGCCCATCGCGATCTGCAGCAGCGGATACGCGATGAAGATCAGTGACTTGTGGTGGTGCTCGGGGCTGAGTGTGTCGGCGCCCGGCGTGAGGAACGGCGGGTCCGCGGGGTAGCCGGGAGCCTGCTGCGACCACATCGTGGTGAAGTAGTCGCCGACCTCACCGGTGCAGCTCAGCGCCGCCGGAAATTGGTCCTCCAGCGACCCGCGGTGCGGGCCCATGTGGTGGTAGCACTCCATGAAGTTGTCCACCATGATCTTCCAGTCCCAGTCGCAAACGCCCCAGTCGGTCTGCTCGACGGTCTGGTAGTTCTCCAGGTCGTAGACGTCGACGATCGGATCGAGCGCGGCGTATTGGCTCGCCAACGACTCCGCCTGGCCGTCGAAGTTCACCATCACGAAGCCCTTCCACACCTCGTGGCGGAACTTCTTCAGCGGGTGATCATTCCGGTCGAAACCCGGGGACTGCTTCATTTCCGGTGCACCGGCCAGGTGTCCGTCCAGGCCGAAGGACCACAGGTGGTACGGGCACTGCAACACGTTGGCCTCCCCCGCGCCGCTGCACACCTCCATCCAGCGGTGCGTGCAGTTGCGCGACAGCACCCGGATCTCCGAGTGCCGGTCACGCGTGACCACCAGCGGGGTGCCGAGGATGTCGATGCTGTAGTAACTGCCGGGCGTGGACACCTGTTCAACACGGCACAAGGGGATCCAGCCGCGCTTGAAGATCCGATCGACCTCGGCGGCATACAGGTCGTCGCTGCCGTAGGCCTCGGGCGGCAGCGTGATCGCCTTGTCGGGCGACTCGACGGCACAGGTGGCCGTCAGGCGGGAGTAGTCGAAAGACACCATTGCTCCTCGTGTCTCGGGTGGCGGTTACCGCTGACGCTAGGGGCGCTGTGTTGCGGGTCCGTTTCCTGGCCGTAAATGACCTATTGAAACTTCAGCGAGAGTTGGTCGGCGCCATTGCGCCAGTTACGTGCGTCTTCCTGCCTCCGTCTCAATAGAGTATTGAAACGAAGGTTTCACGTTGTGACGTGCCCGAAAGCGGTAGGAATGACGTCATGATCGAGGTCACGCTGCTCGGCACCGGTAGTCCCATTCCCGACGCCAGAAGAGCGGGGCCGTCCACCCTCGTGCGGGCCGGCGGGCAGACATTTCTGGTCGACTGCGGCCGCGGCGTGCAGCAGCGCATGACGGCAGCTGGCACCGGCGCGAACGCGTTGACCGCGCTGCTGCTGACACACCTGCACAGCGATCACATCGCCGACCTGGGCGACGTGATCATCACCCGATGGGTGACCACGTTCGACCCGAACCCGGCGCCCCTGCCGATCATCGGGCCGCCGGGCACGGCCGAGGTGGTCGACGCCACGCTCAAGGCGTTCGACTTCGATATCGGCTACCGGATCGCGCATCACGCCGACCTGACCTCGCCACCGCCGGTGGAGGTTCATGAGTGCACCGACGGTGTGGTGTGGGACCGCGACGGGGTGACGATCCGGGTGGCGCCGACGGATCACCGGCCCGTCGCGCCGACCATCGGGTTCCGCATCGAACACGGCGGCGCCTCGGTGGTGCTGGCCGGTGACACCGTCCCGTGTGAGAGCCTCGACGCGCTGGCGGCCGGGGCTGGTGCATTGGTGCACACCGTGATTCGCAAGGACCTGATCGACAAGATGCCGATGCAGCGCATCCGCGACATCTGCGACTACCACTCTTCGGTCGAACAGGCCGCGACCACCGCGGCGCGCGCCGGTGTCGGCATCCTAATCCTCACCCACTACGTGCCGGGTATCGAACCGGGCCAGGAGGACGATTGGCGCGCGCTGGCGGCCACGGTGTTCGACCGCCAGATCGAGCTGGGCGATGACCTGCACCGGGTGGAGGTTCACCCCGGTGTATGCGCCAAACCGGCCAGCTGATCCGCCGCGCCCGCAACACAATTGAGGTCGGCGTCGGCCAGCGGGCGCCCGCGGGTGATCACCACGACGTGTTGCACCCCCAGCTCGGCCAGCGCGTGGCAGCGCTCGGTCAGCTCCGCGGAGTTCTGGCCGTCCTGCAGCGCCGTGGTCACGGTGCGCTCGATCTCCTCGGGCGGTCGGCCGACGTCGGCGCAGTGACGGGCCAGCACATCGAGTTGACGACGGATCGACCGACCGCCATCGGGGATGTCGAAAAGGTTACAGGCGTCGGCATATTCGGCGACCAACCGCAGCGTGCGCCGTTCGCCCGTGCCGCCGATCAGCACCGGCGGCCGGGGCGTCGTGACGGGTCGCGGGCTGCCAACCGGATGCTCGAGGTCCAGATACTCTCCACGGAACGGGGTTTCGTCGCCGTCCCACATGTGCCGCGCCAGCCGCAGCAAGTCGGTCATCCGTGCGAATCGCTCGGCGGTTGCGGGCAGGAAGAGGCCCATCGCGCGGGCCTCATCGCCGTCGTAGCCGGCACCGATTCCCAGCCACGCCCGGCCGGCCGACAGCACATCGAGCGTGGTGACGGCCTTGATCAACAAGGCGGGGGCGCGGAAGGTCGCGGCGGTGACCATGGTGCCGAGTCGGATCCGCGAGGTAGCGCCCGCGAGATATCCCAGCGCGGTGTAGGCCTCAAGCATGGGTTCGTCGTGCCGGCTGGCGGGATCGGCCTGCAGAAGGTGGTCGGGCACCCACAACGTGTCGACCGCCGTGTCGTCGAGGAAGCCCGCGAGCGACGCAAGCCGGTCATGGAGACGGTCGGCCCACGAGTAATTCGTCACGCTCACACTGAGTTTCATCACCGCGCCCCCGCCGCCTCGGCCTCCTGCCGGTTGTGTCGGCGCAGCGGGAGCAGCGCGCCGGCCACGATCAGCCAGATCAGTCCGGTGAACCGGGCGACGGGCAACAGCGGCGACAGTCCCGGCCAGATCAGCACCAGCGTGGTCAACTCCGCGACACCTGCGATGATGAGGCCGGTCCACGCGACAGGCCTTGGCAGCAACCCGGCGATGAGCCCGGGCACCGCGATGCCGGCGATCAACAGGCCGAGCGTGACCACATGCCATGGACCTCCGGTCAGGTAGGTGAGGTAGTAGAGCGCGCGAACCAACGCTGCGTCGGAGGTGACCTCCGGCCGTGACAGTGTCCAGGCCGTAAGGCTCGACAACGCGAGGCCGGCCGACGCGAGGAGGCCGCCGGCCAATGCGATGGTCGCCCCCGGCGCGGTGATGCCGAGTTGACGCAGACGTGCGCTCGCCGTGGCCGCGTAGATGGCCAGCGGTATCGACGAGCCGAAGGTCCCGACCGCGATGGCAACGGCCGCCGCGTGGTGACCGGCGACGTAATCCTGTATCGCCGTCTCTGAGCCATACGGAAGGGGCATGACACCGGCGAGCGCGACTCCGATCACGAGGCCGGCGAGCAGCAGCACCAGGGAGATCGCGGCAAGCAGCGACAGCGGAGGGCCGCCCTGCGGTGGTCGTCCAACAGTCCTATTCGTCTCAACTGATGAATCGTTCATATCTTGAACGATAGACCCGATCAAGCACACAGACAAGATGATTCAACGATTTGCATGATAAATCGTTCACAACTGATACGATCTATGCGTGTCAGCAGCATCAAGCAACGGTGACAGTGTGGCCTTCTTACTGTCCCAACTCGGCCACCGGTCCACCTCGGTGTTCGCCGACCTGATCGCGTCGATCGACCTCACTCCCCCGCACGCCGGGATCCTGCGGGCGATCGCCGCCGATCCCGGGCGTAGCCAGCAGGCGCTCAGCGGCCAGCTGGGCTTGTTGCCGAGCCGGGTCGTCGCCTATGTCGATGAGCTGGAGGACCGCGGCTACGTCGAACGTCGCCGCAACCCCGACGACCGCCGACTGCATGCGCTTCATCTGACCGCGTCGGGCAAGAAGGTGATCAGCAAGATCGGCGAGCTGGGGCGTCAGCACGACCGGCTGCTCACCGCGGGGCTGAATACGCAGGAGCGCGACACCCTGCACCAACTGCTGGCGACGATCGCCGAGCGTCAAGGCCTGACGCCACATGTTCACCCGGGCTACCGCGCGCTCGGACGTGCCACCAACTCGGGCTAGGCCAGCCTGGTGATCTCGACGACGACGTCCAGGTCGGTCGACCCTTCCCCGGAGTAGATGCCTTTCAACGGTGTGACGTCGGAGTAGTCACGGCCGACCCCGACACTGACGTACTGCTCGTTGATGTCGGTGTCGTTGGTGGGGTCGTAGTTCCACCAGCCGCCAGTCCAGGCCTGCACCCAGGCGTGGCTCTGTCCGTCGATGGTGTCGCCGACCTTCGCCTTGCTCTTGGGATGCAGATAGCCCGACACGTAGCGCGCCGGAATCCCCATGCCACGCAACAGGATCAGCGTCAGATGAGCGAAGTCCTGGCAGACGCCCTTCCCTTCGCGGTGCGCATCGAGCCCCGATGAGTGCACCCCGGTGGTTCCTGCGACGTATTCGAGTTCGCTGTGCACCCAATTCGCGGCGGCTGTGACGGCCTCGTGCGGATCGTGGTACTTGGCGATGCGCTCCCCCACCCGCCGAATGCGCTTGCTCTGCGGCGTGTAGTGCGTCGGGCCGAGCACCTCGTCGAACCGGTCGATCACCGCCTCGGAGCGCAGGTCCTCCCAGCTGGCTTGGCCGTTCTCGTCCTTCGGCGAAGCGCCACGGTCCGTCTCCACCACGGAACTCGACGTCACTTCGAGCTCGGTGTGAGGGGCATGCAGGTCGAACGCCGTCACCGCGGTGCCCCAGTAGTCGACATAGCGGTACGACCTTGTGGCTGGCACGGTTTCGACGCGATTGAGAATGACGTTTTGGCGGGAATCCGAGCGCGGCGTGAGCCGGGCCTCGTTGAAGGAGGCCGTCACCGGTGATTTGTAGGCGTAGCCCGTCGAATGCACCACTCGCAGCCGCCACATCAGAATCTGCTCTCCGCGCAAGCGCTCATCGTCAGACTTCGCCTTCCTCAATGACCAACGAACCGTTCTGGCCCGCATCGTGCCACGCCACCCAGGGAGCAGAGTGAAAGTACTGGAGTGCCAACGCTTCTCCGACATCGCTGCACGTCGTTTGCAGACCGGCCAGCCTCTTTTCAAGGGATTCCAGCAATACGCCAGCACGCAGGAACTCCAACTCGCTGCGGGCCCGGCCCAGCAGCCGCTGCGCCTCGGCGGTCGCGCCGATGCGGTTATGCGGCCGCTTCATCAGTTCGTCGAGACTGTGTTCGGCCAGCCGCAGCGAGTAGAAGATCGACCGCGGGAAAAGCCGGTCGAGCAGCATGAATTCGACAACGCGGCCTGCGTCGAGCACGCCGCGGTAAGTGCGCAGGTATGTGTCGTGCGCACCGACAGACCGCAGCAGGGTGACCCAGGCCGGCGAGGAGGCGCTGTCTCCCACCCGGGAGAGCAGCAGCCGCACCGTCATGTCCACCCGCTCGATCGCGCGTCCCAGCACCATGAACCGGTAGCCGTCGTCACGGCTGAGCGTCGAGTCGGCCAGCCCGGCGAACATAGCAGCGCGGCCTTCGACGAAGGACAGGAATTCGTGGGGGCCAAGCCGTTTGGCGGCGCGCTCACGTTCGGCCAAGGCATTGTAGGTGGTGTTGAGGCACTCCCAGATCTCGGTCGACGTGACTTCGCGTGCGCCACGGGCGTTTTCCCGCGCTGCCGAGATTGAGTCGACGATCGAGCAGGCGCCCTGCGTGTGGCGACTGTACGCGACCAGGTCGGTCAACGACCACACGTCCAGCGCGTCTTTGGGCGGTTCGATGCCCAGCACTTGCAGGAGTGTTCGGGATGCCTGGTCGGGGTCCACGCTGGAGTCTTCGAGCAGTTGATGCACCGTCACGTCCAGAATGCGGGCGGTGTCGTCGGCCCGCTCGACGTAGCGGCCGATCCAGTACAGCGATTCGGCGTTACGCGCCAACATCATTGTCTCCTCTTCGCGCGAGCGCTCATCGCAAGTCCATCAGCGCCTGCTGTTGCTGCTGGCTCTGCTGCGAGCCGTTCGTCGGCCGCGGCACCTGCGATTGCTGTTGCTGCTGCTGTGACGACCCGTCGGAACCGTTCTCGGCCTTGGCAGCCTTCGCGGTCTTGGGCAGCGACCGCACCACCTCGGCGGCGGCCAACTCACGGTCGGCCACCGACGCGCGCGACGCCAGCACCCAGGTGTCCTTGGAGCCGCCGCCCTGGCTGGAGTTGACCACCAGCGAGCCCTCGGGCAGTGCCACACGGGTCAGACCGCCCGGCAGCACCCACACGTCGTCGCCGTCGTTGACGGCGAACGGACGCAGGTCGACGTGCCGGGGCGCCAGCTTGTCGTCGATCTGCGTCGGCACCGTGGACAGCTGCACGACAGGCTGGGCGATCCAGCCGCGCGGGTCACTGCGGATCTTTTTGGTGATCGTGGCCAATTCCTTTTCCGAGGCGGCGGGCCCGAACACGATGCCGTAGCCACCCGAGCCCTCGACGGGCTTGATCACCAATTCGTCGACCCGGTCCAGCACCTCCTCGCGTTCGTCCTCGAGCCAGCAGCGGAACGTGTCGACGTTGGCCAGCAGCGGCTTTTCGCCAAGGTAGTACTCGATGATCGTCGGCACGTAGGTGTAGACCAGCTTGTCGTCGCCCACCCCGTTGCCGACCGCGCTGGAGATGACGACGTTGCCGGCACGGGCGGCGTTGAGCAGACCGGCCACACCGAGCACCGAGTCGGGCCGAAACTGCATGGGGTCGAGGAAGGCGTCGTCGATCCGGCGGTAGATGACGTCGACCTGTCGCTCCCCCTCCGTCGTGCGCATGTAGACCGTGTTGTCGCGGCAGAACAGGTCGCGGCCCTCGACCAATTCGACGCCCATCTGCCTGGCCAACAGCGAATGCTCGAAGTAGGCCGAGTTGTAGACCCCCGGGGTAAGCACCACCACGGTTGGATCGGCTTCGTTGGAGGCAGCCGCGTTGCGCAGCGCGCGCAGCAGATGTGACGAATAGTCGCCGACCGCCCGCACCCGATGGGTGGCAAACAGGTTGGGGAAGACCCGCGCCATCGTGCGCCGGTTCTCCATCACGTACGACACGCCCGACGGCGAGCGCAGGTTGTCCTCGAGCACCCGGAAGTTGCCCTGGGCGTCCCGGATGAGGTCGATGCCTGCGACGTGGATGCGGACGCCGTTGGGAGGGACGATGCCCACGGCCTCCCGATGGAAGTGCTCACAGGAGGTGACCAGGCGGCGCGGGATGACCCCGTCGCGCAGGATCTCCTGTTCGCCGTAGATGTCGTCGAGATAGTGCTCCAGCGCCTTGACCCGCTGGGTGATGCCGCGCTCGAGCCGTGTCCATTCGGCGGCGGAGATCACCCTCGGCACCAGGTCCAGCGGGAACGGGCGTTCCTGGCCGGACAGCGAGAAGGTGATGCCCTGGTCGGTGAAGGCGCGGCCCAGCGCCTCGGCGCGGGCCTCCAGGTCAGAGGCATCTGACGGGGATAGCTCGGCATAGATGCCCTTGTATGGTCCGCGGACGTTGCCCTGGCCGTCGAACATCTCGTCAAAGGCCTGCGAATAGGTGCCCAGATTGTTGTAGCCGTCGAAGATGGCCTCGTACCGTTTGGACGTTCGCTTGTTGTTGCGTGACGGCCGCGACGTCTCAGCGGGCAAGGTTCGAAGGCTCACCCATCACATGCTGCAACACTTCGGCCGTTTCGGCAGGCCAGTAGGCCTCACTTTGGGAGAATTGGGGGCACGCTGGTACCCTGAACAGTCGCTGCCCGCCGCCGGGCGCGTCACATCAGACTTAAGCAATCCCGTCGAGATTTACGAAGGACTACACGCGTGGCCAATATCAAGTCGCAGCAGAAGCGCATCCTCACCAACGAGCGCCGCAGACTGCGCAACAAGTCGGTGAAGTCGTCGCTTCACACGGCGGTCCGTGGATTCCGTGATGCGATCGAGGCCGGCGACAAGGACAAGGCCGCCGAGTTGCTGGCGACGACCAGCCGCAAGCTGGACAAGGCCGTCAGCAAGGGCGTGATCCACAAGAATCAGGCGGCCAACCGCAAGTCGGGCCTCGCTGCAGCCCTCAACCAGCTCTGAGCGGTCACAAGCTTCTGATCACTCTGCGGCCAGTTCAGCCACTTTCCTGACGGCTGCCTCCAGCGCGTAGTCGGCGTCCGCCGCAGCGCCCTTGACGTCGGCGTTGAGCGTCGCGACCAGCCGCATGGCTTCCGCGATCGAGGTGCGCGACCACCGTCGTGCCTGCCTCTGCACCTTCTGCACCCGCTTCGGTGGCATCCCTAGTTCGGATGCCAGCCGGTACGGGTCACCCGACAGCGGCGCGACCCTGGCGATGGCGTGCACGGCCTCGGCCAGCGCGTCGGCCAACACCACCTGTGGTTCACCGCTCATCATCGCCCACCGCAGCGCCTCGGCGGCTCCGGCGACATCGCCTACGACGGCCATGTCGGCGATATCCCAGCCCTTGACCTCGGCCTTACCGGAGTGGTAGCGACGCACCGCGGCGGCGTCGATGTGGCCGTCGGTGTCG
>JAVRPG010000409.1:0-3790 GCA_032162325.1 Mycobacterium sp.
CAGCCCATTCGACAACCAGGGCCGGCGCCAGACGTCGTTCGCCGAAGTCGAAGTGTTGCCTGTCACCGAGACCACCGATCACATCGACATTCCCGAGAGCGATATGCGTGTCGACGTGTACCGGTCCAGCGGGCCTGGCGGCCAATCGGTGAACACCACTGACTCAGCGGTTCGACTCACCCACATCCCGACGGGTATCGTCGTCACTTGCCAGAACGAAAAGTCGCAACTGCAGAACAAGGTCTCGGCGATGCGCGTCCTTCAGGCAAAGTTGTTGGAACGCAAGCGTTTAGAAGAACGCGCTGAGCTGGACGCGTTGAAGAGCGATAGCGGCAGCTCGTGGGGCAACCAGATGCGCTCCTACGTGTTGCACCCCTACCAGATGGTTAAGGACCTGCGCACCGATTACGAGGTCGGTAATCCGACCGCGGTACTGGACGGAGACATCGACGGGTTCCTCGAAGCGGGGATCCGGTGGCGCAACAGACGAGATGACGAATAGCACCGTACTTGCAGCGAGTTTCGCCGACCGCTGGCACGATTTCTGGCTCGGCAGCATCGGCGACTGGATCCTCGTCAGAGGCGTGCCGATTGCGCTGTATCTGATTGGCGGCTTGCTTGCCGCCCGGTTCATCAACTGGGGCGCTCAACGAATCGTCCGGCGCATCGACGCCGAATATCGGGAAAGCGATCAGCTGGTGCGTTCGGAGAGTGCCAAGCACCGTCAGGCCGTCGCATCGGTGATCTCCTGGGTGACGGTAGCGCTGCTCTTCGTCATCGTGATGGTGCAGGTCACCACACTCCTCGCTATCCCGGTCGGATCCCTCGTCGCACCCGCCGCGGTGCTGGGCGCCGCACTCGGTTTCGGCGCGCAGCGCATAGTGCAGGACCTGCTCGCCGGCTTCTTCATCATCACCGAGAAGCAGTACGGGTTCGGTGACCTGGTATCCCTCACTGTCAACGGTATCAACGCCCCCGCCGAAGGCACCGTGGAGGACGTCACGCTTCGCGTCACCAGGTTGCGGTCCACCGAGGGCGAGATGTTCACCATTCCCAACGGCCAGATCGTCAAGACGGTGAACCTGTCCAAGGACTGGGCACGTGCAGTCATCGACATTCCGGTGCCGACGTCGGCGGACCTCAACCAGGTCAACGACGTGCTGCATGAGGTGGCGGAGAAGGCGAAGGATGACCCCGCGCTGCGCGATCTGCTGTTGGACGCGCCACAGATGATGGGTGTGGAGAGCATCGAGCTGGACACCATGAATCTGCGGATGGTCGCGCGCACACTGCCGGGCAAGCAGTTCGAGGTGGGCCGTCGGCTGCGGGTGCTTGTCGTCCGCGCGCTGCGCCGCGCCGGTGTGGTTTCGCCCACGGACGGCAGCACACCGATGGTGGAGGCCATCGTGCATCCTGCGACGGCAGGCGGCGCCGAGGAAGAGACGCAGGGCACGTCGGAGCAGAAAAATTGAAGTCCTGGTTGTCGGCCAGGCTCGGCCGGATGAGGGTCTCGACGGTCGTGCTGATCGTCGCGTTCGTGGCGCTGTTCTGGGTGTACCACAACTTCGAACCCCGGCCCGCTGCGCCGGAGGCGCCGCCGACCGCGGTCGTCCCGCCCGGCTTCGTGCCCGACCCGAACTACACGTGGGTGCCGCGGACCAACGTGCGCAGGCCCAAGGAGGACGTGACCACCACGACAACCACGCCGACCACCACCAGCTCGACGGAGACCACGACGTCACCTGGGGAGACGACCAGCCCGACGTCGCCGACCGAGACGCCGACGACAACGGTCGTCGATCCGGACGGTCCCGGGCCACTGCCGGCGGTGACGATCCCGTTGCCGCCGGGGATCCTGACGCCCACAACCGCCGGGACGGTGCCCGCGTCGCCAGCCCCTCCGTGATAGCCGTCCCCGGGCTGCGCAAATCCACCGCTACACTGGCGTGCCGTGATGATCACCCTCGACCGTGTGTCCAAGCTGTACAAGTCGTCGGCCCGGCCGGCGCTCGACAACATCTCGGTCAAGATCGACAAGGGTGAGTTCGTCTTCCTGATCGGCCCGTCGGGCTCGGGCAAGTCGACCTTCATGCGGCTGCTGCTCGCCGAGGACACACCGACCCACGGCGACATCCGGGTGTCGAAGTTCCACGTCAACAAGCTGGCCGGCCGTCACATCCCGAGTCTGCGTCAGGTCATCGGCTGCGTTTTCCAGGATTTCCGGCTGCTGCAGCAGAAGACGGTCTTCGAGAACGTCGCGTTCGCGCTGGAGGTCATCGGCAAGCGCGGGGAGGTGATCAACCGGGTGGTGCCCGACGTGCTGGAGATGGTCGGGCTGTCGGGCAAGGCCAGCCGGTTGCCTGGCGAGCTGTCGGGCGGCGAGCAGCAGCGCGTGGCCATCGCCCGCGCGTTCGTCAACCGGCCGCTGGTTCTGCTCGCCGACGAGCCCACAGGCAACCTCGACCCCGAAACCAGCAAGGACATCATGGATCTGCTCGAGCGCATCAACCGCACCGGGACCACGGTGCTGATGGCCACCCACGACCATCACATCGTCGACTCGATGCGCCAGCGCGTCGTCGAACTGGAGTTGGGCAGGCTGATTCGAGACGAGCAGCGCGGCGTCTACGGAATGGATCGCTAAGTGCGCTTCAGCTTCCTCATCAATGAAGTTCTGACCGGGCTTCGTCGCAACGTCACCATGACCATTGCGATGATCCTGACCACCGCGATCTCCATCGGGCTGTTCGGTGGCGGGTTGCTGGTGGTGCGGCTCGCCGACGACTCCCGCAAGATCTATCTCGATCGCGTGGAGAGCCAGGTCTTCCTGACCAACGACGTGTCCGCCAACGACCCCACATGCGACGGCGATCCGTGTAAGGCGCTGCGCGCGAAGATCGAGGGGCGCGACGACGTGAAGTCGGTGCGGTTCTTGAACCGTGACGACGCCTACGACGATGCGATCAAGAAGTTCCCGCAGTACAAGGACGTGGCCGGCAAGGAGGCGTTTCCGGCGTCGTTCATCGTCAAGCTCGACAATCCCGAGCAGCACAAGGATTTTGACGAGGCGATGGTCGGTCAGCCCGGCGTGCTCAATGTTCTGAACCAGAAGGATTTGATCGACCGGCTGTTCGCGGTGCTTGACGGGTTGTCCAATGCCGCGTTCGCGGTGGCTTTGGTGCAGGCGGTCGGCGCAGTCCTGTTGATAGCCAACATGGTTCAAGTGGCGGCCTACACCCGTCGCACCGAGATCGGCATCATGCGATTAGTCGGTGCCAGCCGCTGGTATACCCAGTTGCCGTTCTTGGTGGAGGCAATGCTGGCCGCGTTCTTCGGCGTGCTCATCTCGATCGTTGGGCTGATCCTGGTGCGAGCGTTTTTCCTGGAGAACGCGCTCAATCAGTTCTATCAAGCGAATCTGATCGCCCCGATCGACTACGCCGACATCCTGTACATCGCGCCGATCCTGTTGTTCGTCGGCGTGGCGATGGCCGGTGTCACGGGCTACATCACGCTGCGGCTCTACGTTCGAAGATAGCCATGGCCAAGAAAGCCGACCCGACGAGGTCAAGCAACAACAAGGTCGTTGCGACCAATCGCAAGGCGCGGCACAACTATTCAATCCTCGAGACCTTCGAGGCCGGGGTTGCGCTGGTGGGCACCGAGGTCAAGAGCCTGCGCGACGGGCAAGCCTCGCTGGCCGACGCGTTCGCCACCGTGGACGACGGCGAGATCTGGCTGCGCAACCTGCATATCCCCGAGTATAACCACGGCAGCTGGACCAACCACG
>JAVRPG010000410.1:0-6237 GCA_032162325.1 Mycobacterium sp.
TCGGTGCCCTTGAGAAGCGCGATCTGGCGACAACCGTGATGGGTCAGAACATTTCGCTGCCGGTGGTGATCTCGCCGACCGGTGTGCAGGCGGTCCACCCCGACGGTGAAGTGGCTGTCGCGAGGGCAGCCGCCGCGCGCGGCACCGCGATGGGACTGTCCTCGTTCGCAAGCAAGCCGATCGAAGAAGTCGTCGCCGCCAACCCCCAGCTCTTCTTCCAGGTGTACTGGCTCGGCGGCCGCGATGCGATCGCGGCCCGGGTGGAGCGAGCCCGCGAGGCCGGCGCCGTCGGCCTCATCGTCACGACCGACTGGAGCTTCTCGCACGGCCGCGACTGGGGCAGTCCCAAGATCCCAGAAGAGATGAACCTGCGGACGACGGTGCGGATGATGCCCACCGGGTTGACACGGCCGCGATGGCTCTGGCAATGGGCCAAGACCATGCGCCCGCCGAACCTGCGGGTGCCCAACCAGGCGTCGCGCGGCGAGGCCGGGCCGCCGTTCTTTGCCGCCTACGGCGAGTGGATGGGCACGCCGCCCCCGACGTGGGAGGACATCGCCTGGCTGCGCGAGCTGTGGGGTGCGCCCTTCATGCTCAAGGGCGTGATGCGCGTCGATGACGCCAAACGTGCTGTGGACGCAGGTGTTTCGGCCATCTCCGTGTCCAATCACGGCGGAAACAACCTGGATGGGACGCCCGCGTCAATTAGGGCACTGCCTGCGATCGCCGATGCGGTCGGCGATGAGGTCGAGGTGCTGCTGGACGGTGGCATTCGGCGCGGCAGCGACGTCGTCAAGGCGCTGGCGCTCGGCGCCCGTGCGGTGATGATCGGTCGTGCCTACCTCTGGGGCCTGGCGGCCAACGGTCAAGCCGGCGTCGAGAACGTGCTCGACGTCTTGCGCGGAGGCATCGACTCGGCGTTGATGGGCCTGGGTCGCTCGTCGGTCCACGATCTGGTTGCCGGCGACATCCTCGTCCCGCCGGGGTTCACCCGTGCGCTCGGCGTGCCCACCGGTGCCGACGACTGACCAGCAACACCGTCGCCACGGGAACATCCTGGTACAGGCGTGGCGGAGGGGGCTGGCGTGATTCGATGGCGGCCGGCTTCGGGAAATTCTCGGAAATCAATTGCGGCGCATGCGCCAACAATTGGCGCACGCCAGGTGAATTCGGCCTACCATCGGCGGGTGGCTTTCCCCAGGGAACTCGGGAACTCAACGTCGAGACAGCTGCAGAGCACGTCGCCTGCGTTGATCATCCCGGTAGGTTCGGTCGAACAGCATGGACCCCACCTGCCGCTGGACACCGATACCCGCATCGCCACCGCCGTCGGTCGTGCGATTGCTGAGCGGCTCGCCGACCGGAATGAATCCAACTGGACGCTGGCGCCCGCGATCGGCTACGGCGCGAGCGGCGAGCATGAGGGCTTCTCTGGCACGGTCTCGATCGGGACGTCGGCGCTACGACTTTTGCTGGTGGAGTTTGGCCGGTCCGCATCGCAGTGGGCATCGCGCCTAGTCTTCGTCAACGGACACGGTGGAAACGTCGAGGCCCTGGCGGCAGCGGTGGCTTTGCTTCGGTACGAGGGGCGCGACGTAGGCTGGTGTTCGTGCACTGCCGAGAATGCCGACGCACACGCCGGCCACACCGAAACGTCTGTATTGCTACATATTTCACCGACCGACGTGTGGGTCGATCAGCGCCTTCCTGGCAACAGCGCGCCGCTGGCGCAGTTGATGCCGCAGATGCGTCAGGGCGGTGTCGCCGCCGTGAGCGAACTCGGTGTGCTCGGCGACCCCACGACCGCGACCGCCGAGGAGGGCGAACGGATCCTCAATGAGATGGTCGACGCCTGTTTGCGGCGCATCGCCCAGTGGGAACCGGACCGCGACGGGATGCTGACATGAACGGACCGCGGCTGCCGGACGGCTTCGCCGTCCAGGTGGATCGCCGGGTCAAGGTGCTCGGCGAGGGCTCCGCCCTGCTCGGCGGTTCACCCACTCGACTGCTGCGGCTCGCCCCCGCCGCGCAGACCATGCTCAACGGCGGCCGACTCGAGGTGCACGACGCGGTCAGCGCGCAGCTGGCTCGTATATTGCTCGATGCCACGGTCGCCCACCCGCGGCCTGCCAGCGGTCCCTCACACCGCGACGTAACCGTCGTTATTCCGGTGCGCAACAACATTTCTGGCCTGCTGCGTCTGGTGGGGACGCTGCGGGGAATGCGCGTGGTGGTGGTCGACGACGGCTCGGCCGTGCCCGTACAGCAGAGCGACTTCGACGACATGCACTGCGACATTCAGGTGCTGCGGCACAGCCGCAGCAAGGGACCTGCGGCGGCGCGCAACACCGGCCTGGCCGCGTGCACCAGCGACTTCGTGGCGTTCCTCGATTCCGACGTGGTACCGCGCCGCGGGTGGCTGGAGGCGCTGCTCGGCCATTTCTGTGACCCCGCCGTCGCGCTCGTCGCGCCCCGGATCGTGGGGCTGCGGCAAGCCGACAACCTGGTGGCCAGGTACGAGGCGGTGCGGTCGTCACTCGACCTGGGTCTGCGTGAGGCGCCGGTGGTGCCGTACGGCACGGTGTCCTACGTCCCCAGTGCGGCCATCATCTGCCGCCGCGCCCTCCTGAAGGAACTGGGCGGGTTCGATGAGACGCTCAAGTCCGGCGAGGACGTCGACCTGTGCTGGCGATTCATCGAGGCGGGCGCCCGGCTGCGCTACGAACCGATCGCGCTTGTCGCTCACGAGCACCGCACACAGATGCGAGAATGGTTCGCGCGCAAGTCTTTCTACGGCGAATCAGCGGCGCCACTGTCAGTCCGGCATCCCGGCAAGACCGCACCGCTGGTGATTTCTGGATGGACGCTTGTGGTGTGGATCCTGCTCGCGATGGGCTCGGGCATCGGCTACCTGGCGTCGATGGTCGTTGCCGCGCTCACCGGCCGTCGCATCGCCAACTCACTGAACACCGTCGAGACCGAACCCAAGGAAGTGGCGGTGGTCGCCGCGCACGGCCTGTGGTCTGCCGCCCTGCAGCTGGCGTCCGCGATCTGTCGGCACTATTGGCCCATCGCCCTGATCGCGGCGCTGTTGTCCCGGCGCTGCCGTCAGGTGGTGCTGGTGGCGGCCGTGGTCGACGGGGTGGTGGATTGGATCACCCGCAATGGCAACGCCGACGACGATACCAAGCGAGTGGGCCTGGTGACCTATGTGCTGTTGAAGCGGCTCGACGACATCGCGTACGGCGCGGGGCTGTGGACCGGCGTGGTGCGCGAACGGCACGTCGGCGCCCTCAAACCCCAGATCCGGACCTGAAGCGACCTTGCACAGCGATGTGCTGATCGTCGGTGCAGGCAGCGCTGGATCTGTTCTGGCCGAACGCCTTTCCGCTGATCCGCGATGCCGTGTCACGGTCGTCGAATCCGGACCCGGCCCGTCCGATCCACGGGTGCGCGCCCAGATCAGCAACGGTCTGCGGCTGCCGATCGGCACCGCCAGCTCGGTGGTACGGCGCTACCCGACGACCCTGACCGACGATCCCCAGCGCCGGGCACAGATCATGCGGGGCTCGGTGGTGGGCGGCTCGGGCGCCGTCAACGGCGGCTACTTCTGCCGTGGCCTACCAACCGATTTCGATGGTTGGGGATTGCCGGGCTGGACGTGGGCCGAGGTGCTGCCGCACTTTCGTGCGATCGAGACCGACGTGGACTTCAACACCCCTCTGCATGGCTCTGATGGCCCGATCATTGTGCGCCGGGTCTCTGAATTCGACGGCTGCACAGCAGCTTTCGTGCGAGCCGCAGGTGAGGCCGGCTACCGGTGGGTCGACGACCTCAACGGCGCCACGCTCGAGGAGCCGTTGCCGACGGGCGTCGGCGCGGTGCCACTCAACATCAACGGCGGAACCCGAGTGGGCCCTGGCGGTGCGTACCTGGAGCCCGCGATGGGCCGTACCAACCTCACCCTGCTGACCAACACCCGCGTAGGCCGCGTGCGCACGGCCGCAGGCCGGGCGGTCGGCGTGGACTGCGTCGGGCCCGACGGTGCCATCGATCTCACCGGTGATCAGATCGTGTTGTGTGCAGGGGCAATTGGATCAGCGCACGTGCTGATGTTGTCCGGAGTCGGCCCGCAGGGTGTGCTGCAGACCGCGGGCGTGCCGGTGGTTGCGGACCTGCCCGTTGGTGTGGCGTGTGTGGATCACCCGGAGTGGGTGCTGCCGGTGGACTGGTCTGAGTCGCATGGCCTGCCGCCGCTGGAAGCGGTGCTGACGACATCCGATGGTCTCGAAATCCGGCCCTATACAGCGGGGTTCGGTGCCATGGTCCGCGGACGCCGCGACGACCCCGGGGACAATCCACATATCGGAGTTGCATTGATGCAGCCGAAGTCCCGGGGCAGGATCCGGCTGGCATCCGCCGACCCTGACACGCACCCAGCCATCGAGCATCGCTACGACAGCGAGCAGGCGGACGTCGACGCGCTACGGGCCGGGGCCGAGCTCGCACGCGAACTGGCCGGTGCGAGAGCGGAAGCGGCGACGGTGTCGTGGTCGACGTCGCAGCACCTGTCCGGCACCGCGCCGATGGGCAACGACGACGATGAGGCTGCGGTGGTGGACCCGCAGTGCCGGGTGCGCGGTGTCGACGGGCTATGGGTTGTCAACGGCTCGGTGCTTCCTGCGATCACAAGCCGGGGGCCGCACGCCACGATCGTGATGATCGGTCACCGGGCGGCCGAATTCATCGCGTCAGGATGACGACCGTGACGTCAGCCGCTGCACGAAGCGGTAATGCTGGCCGTTGCGGCCCGGCGACCAGATGGCGACGAAAGACGCTGCGACAGCGATGATCACGGACAGTATCAGCAAGGACAGGTGCATCGACTGCAGGAAGGCACTCTCCGCGAGCTGGGCTACCTGCCGGCCCTGAGGTCCGATCTGCTCGGCGACAGCGAGGGCTTGGGCCAGGGATTCGAGGGCCGGACCTTGAACCTGTTCGGGGAAGCCGGCGAGCGCGGGACGGAGCACATTGCTGTAGTGGGCGGCGACCACAGAGCCGGCGACAGCGATGCCAATCGCGGCGCCGACTTCGCGCGTCGTGTCGTTGACGGCCGACGCGACCCCCTGCTTCTCGTCGGGCACCGCGCCCATGATCGCCGACGTTGTGGGCGCAACGCACAAGCCGATGCCTGCACTGACGATGAGGACGGGCCATACAAACTCGAGATAGGACGAGTTTGCGTCCAGCAGACGCATGCAGAACAGGCCGACCGCGATGAGAAGCAGTCCGAGGGCCACCGCCGTTCGCAGACCGATCTTGGGGAGATACAGATGGAGCGTCGCCCCAAGGATCAGAATCGGTACGGCCAGTGGCACGAGCGCGAACGCCGTTCCCAGCGGGCTGTAGCCCAGGATCAGCTGCATGTACTGCATGGCGACGAAGAAGAAACCGAAGTTGGCGAAGAAGAGGAAGGTGATTCCGACGGCCCCGGTGGCGAAATCCGGCCTGCCGAACAGCCGGATGTCGAGCAGCGGATGCGCGCGGCGCAGTTCCACGATCGCGAACGCGACCGCGAGTGCGACACCGGCGGCCATGCAGCCCCACACCACGGGGTTGGTCCAGCCGCGATCGGGGGCCTCGATGACACCGAACACGAACACGGCGACGGCGGCGCCGATGAGCAGCGCGCCGATCCAATCGATCGGTGTCGCGCTCTCGTCTCGCGACGACCCAATCGTGCACGTGAGGATGAACATGCCGACGGCCGCGGCCGCGAACGCGTAGAAGATCGAGTGCCAAGAGAAGAAGTGCAGCAGGATCCCCGTGCCAAGAAATCCGAAGACGGCACCGGAACTCGCTACACCCGCCCAAATCCCCACGGCCTTATTGCGTTCCGACTTCGGGAAGGCGGCGGTCAATAGCGACAACGTCGCGGGCATGATGAACGCGGCACCGGCTCCGGCCACCGCCCGCGCGATGATGATCTGCACGGGGCTGTCGAGTATCACCGGCGCAATGGACGCGAGCCCGAAGATGGCCAGACCGATGAGCAGTGCGCCGCGCCGCCCGTACCGGTCGCCGATGGCGCCCGCAGGGAGCAACAGGCACGCCAGCACGAGCGTGTACCCGTCGACCACCCAGGTGAGCTGCCCCTGAGTCGCCGAGGTTTCCAACGCGATGTCGGGAAGCGCTGCGTTGAGCGCCACCATCGAAGTGATCACCATCAGCACGTCG
>JAVRPG010000411.1:0-3238 GCA_032162325.1 Mycobacterium sp.
GTGGGCACCGAAAAGCCCTTACGCCAGCGTTCCAGCTCACACACGCTGGCACCCTCGACAACGACGAGCAACTCATCCAGGCGCAAGCACTCGGCGGCGGTCAAGTCCTCACCGAGGGTGCTGTGCAGCCGATCGGTGGCCTCGGCGCGCACCTTGGCAACCAGTCGGGCCAAGGTGCTCACCCCGGGCAGCAGGACGCGATGGCCGCGCAGGTAGTCCACTGCGGCGGCGAACAGCGCGTGTGGGCCATCCCCGGTGGTGAACGCCAGCGCGTCCAGCCAGACGGTGAACGCCTCGACCTGAGCTGAGAAGTCCGTCAAGCCCAGCGCGACGCGAATCTCTTCTTGATGTCCGAACCGGGTACTACGCCGCTCGTTATAGCGACTGAGCTGGTCGATTGTGTCGATGTCCAGCTGCTTGGCCAGATAGATCACGATCTCATCGGGCGCATCGAGCGGGTCCGGCAGGAACGCTCCCACGAACCGAGCCGTCGTCAGCTGTAGGGCGAACCCAAGCCGATGATGATCGCCGCGCCGGCGCCGGATCAGTGCCTCGTCAGCATCGTCAAGAAAGAACCACCGGTCCAGCTCCGCCGTGGAGGGCGCGCCCGCGTAACGGCCGTAGGCGACTACCTCACGATCGGACAGGAACTCCACAGGCACGCCAGAACGGTAGGCCCCCTCGCCAACCGCCTCGGCGAGACCCGACGCCGTCGAGCAGCCCAACCACCAGGGCGCATCGGAACGACCAGCCCCGCTAACCGACCTCACCCCAGAGCCGTTCCCGGGACTTCTCGTTCCGTTGTTCCTCGAAGGCCGCAACGAATTGACGCTCTCCGCGATCAGGTGACCGGCCGCCGCGAGGACACCGCCGACGAGCTCGCGCACGACAGTGACGAAGTCGCTGAAGTGGATTACCGCTACGACGATGACGAGGACACCGATTTCCACTCCGGCCTCGGCTATTGACGGGAGCGCAGCGCTGCGCCGAAGGTTGCGGCCTGGCTCGTCCTGGCGTTCAAGGCGGTCAGGTCTTGGAGTTGGCGCGGCCTTCGCGGCCTAGCAGGGCGCTCACCCCAGCACGCCCTCCGCGACCGTGGTGCTGCTGCGCGCGGGCCCGGGCCGCTTGTTGGCGACGAAGCACGAAGCGGACGAGCAGCAGTAGGACAACACCGCCACCCGCGTTAGCCCAGACAGCGGGTCCGGCCGCGGGGCTGACGAGCAACGTCGTCGCCATGAGTACCGGGTAACTCACGGCGAGCGCGCAGAAGGCGCGGGCTGGGTCATCGACGATGCGGAACACCAGCCCCGGCCAGTTGATCGGGTCCGGTGTAACTGTGCTCCTACGCACGTGTCACCGCTCCACGCATCCTGCTGCGAGATGAAGGCGAATATTGCGGGGAACGTGTCCGGCCCCGGACTCCGGCGGGTCGGCAAATGCGCCTTGTCCCCAGGGTGGTTCCGAGAATTGGTGCTGATGACGGGTAGGGACCATGGCGGTGACCTCCTCGAAGGGAGCGACCCGTGGTAGGGACGCGACCAGTGCCATCAAGTCAGGTCCGGGGTCTGGTTCCGCCTCGGACTGCGCGGGGTTCTAATGAGCGAGTGCCCCGATCAGCCCCGAGCCGCACCGACGCCGCATTGATCGCGGCGGCCGCCGCACAGGACGTGGAAGTGTCGCCATACCAGCTGGAACGCTGGCGCGCGAGGGGAGCGCTAGCCCGCAACAAGCGCCAGGGGCGCGGACGCGGGCGCGGATCAATATCGCAACCGCCGCCCCACGCCGTCGAGCGCGTGGTCGCACTCGGACGCGAGGCTCGGCAGGGCCAACGTCCCCGCCCGCCTCGTCCGACCCCAAGGGCGGGCCCGTCCTGGGGTTGCCCGCTTAGTGGCCCTGGGTTCAATCCTGGCTGAATGTTGTGGCACAACATCAGCCGTACCCAGACCCCCCGCCACCCGCGTGACACTGCCCGACCGGCCAAATCAACGCCCCGAACCGCCCGGAGAACCTGAACAGACCAGCAGATCAAACACGCCCCCAGCCAGTCCAATCGATCACCACACCCGACAAGGCACAAAGAGGTACGCCGAGGCTCATCCACGGATCAGGCTTAGGCCTTGTCGACGCGGGCGAGGAGAAGTGGCGCACTACAGTCCCCGAGTTCGGCGGAGCGAGTCCAGTATTCCGTGGCGGCGACGATTTTGCCGTCGCTAAGAGCCGCTAGCCCCAGGAAGTTGAGCGCGTTGGTGTTCCCAGAAGTAGCGGCGGTTTCCAGTGACGGGATCCTGCCGTCGGCGTCGGTCCGCTCGATGATCGCAGCATAGGTGGCAGCCTCCGTGAAGTCAGCATCAACCGCAGCGCGAAGGAGTGCCAAGGCTCTCTGTCGGTGTCCGTCGACCGCTTCGACAGGAGCTAGCTTAAGCGCTGCGCTGGCGTCGCCATCGTCGGCGGCTCCCCTCCACAACTCTACCGCTTGGTCGTATTGTCCTCGGCGCACCGCAATCGCGCCGAGCGCTGCGCGCATATCCGCATCATCGTGGTCGCTGAGCCACTCACACCAGCTTTCCGCTTCAGACACGTCGTCCTCTGTGCGACGGGAAAGCAGTACATCAACTAGATCGCGTGCTGCGTTGAAGTCCCCCTCCGCGGCCTGCCGGCGCAGCCACTGCTCGATGTGGCGGCAGTTCCAGGGCAGCGAGTAGCGACGCAGCTCGGCGGGCCACAGGGGCCTGGTCATCAACTTGAATACCCGCTGGACGAGCAGGGTGGGTTCGGCCTCGAACACTCGGGCCGAACCGTCGGCGCTGCCGGTGGCCACCCGGGTGCCGTCCGGAGCGAAAGCCACCGCGTAGACCCAGTCGTCGTGGTCCAGGCGGGCCTGTTCGATACCCGTGGCGGCGTCGAATACCCGGGCCGAGCCATCGGCGCTGGCGGTGGCCACCCGGGTGCCGTCCGGGGCGAAGGCCACCGCCTGCACTGGGCCGTCGTGGTCCAGACGGGCCAATTCGGCGCCGGTGACCGCGTCGAACACCCGGGCCGACCCATCGACGCTGGCGGTCGCCACCCGGGTGCCGTCCGGGGCGAAGGCCACCGCCCACACCGGGCCGTCGTGGCCCAGGCGAATTAGTTCAGTAGCGGTGGCGGCGTCGAATACCCGGGCCGACCCATCGACGCTGGCGGTGGCCACCCGGGTGCCGTCCGGGGCGAAGGCCACCGCCTGCACTGGGCCGTCGTGGTC
>JAVRPG010000412.1:0-3066 GCA_032162325.1 Mycobacterium sp.
CAGGAGTGGACGGCCGGATGGGATCCAACAAGCCGGCCCGCGCCGACGTACCGGTGGAGGGTGCGACGGACGGCCGCTCCGTGATCCGGCCGGGACGACCCGGTGCCGTCAATGGCGTTCCCCGCGGTGTCTTTCCCGCCTACCGCCGTGCCACCGCGAATCTCGCGGTCGTCCGCCCCAACTGTGGGCTCACCTGGCCGTTGCTGGCCGGGATCGGCAAGGTCGAGTCCGCGCACGCCAGCGGCGGCCGGGTCGACGTCGCCGGTACCACCCGCGGCCGCATCCTCGGCCCGGTGCTGAACGGCGTGGGCGGCACCGGCAAGGTCAAGGACACCGACAATGGTCAGTACGACCAGGACAAGATCTGGGACCGCGCGGTCGGCCCGATGCAGATCATCCCGGGCGTCTGGACCGAGTTCGGTGCCGACGGCAACGGCGACGGCTTCCGCAACCCGAACAACGTGTATGACGCCGTCACCACTGTCGCGGTCTACCTGTGCTCCAAGGGTGACGACCTGAAGAGCCCGCGGGACTTGGTGGCCGCGCTGCTGCGCTACCAGCACTCCAAGGACTTCGTGGCCACCGTGCTGCGCTGGATGCGGCTGTACAGCAAGAGCGCCGTGCTGGTGCCGAATGCGAAGGGCAACCTGTCCACGCCGAAGGCCATCGGCAACGCCGACCGCAAGGTGGATCCGCGCCAGGTGCCGGATGTACCGACCGACGTAGCCACACAGTCGAAGGCGACGCCGAAGCCGACCACGTCGCGCCCGACCACCGAGCCGACCACGCCGGACCCGGGCAGCACGCCGACCAGCCGGCCGACGCATCCGACGGACACACCGACCGACGAGCCGAGCCTGACGCCGAGTCCCAAGCCGACGCCGACGCCCTCCCCGAAGCCGACACCCTCTCCGACACCCACCCCGACGCCGAGCGCAGGGCCGTGCCCGACGGACGCGACCACCCCGTCGCCTTGTCCGCAGGACATCCTGCCGGGCGTGCAAGGCTAACCGTCGGGCGGCTACGGTCTGAGGCATGACCTCCCCCGTTACCCCGGTGCTCAGGCTCACCGGCACGGTTCTGCCGTCCGGCGAGCAGCAGGAGATCCACGTCAGGGGAGGGCTGGTCATCGACCGGCCCGCCGCTGCTGATGTCACCACCGTCAGCGACGGCGGCTGGATCGTGCCGGGTCTGGTCGACGCGCACTGCCACATCGGGCTGGATCGCCAGGGCGCGGTCGACGAGGAGACTCAGGAGCGTCAAGCCGTGATGGACCGCGACGCCGGCGCGTTGCTGGTCCGGGACGCCGGTTCGGCTGCTGACACACGCTGGATCGACGACCGCGACGACCTGCCGAAGATCATCCGGGCCGGCCGGCACATCGCCCGTTCCAAGCGCTACATCCGCAACTACGGCTGGGAGATCGAGCCGCACGAACTGGTCGCGTACGTCGAGCAGGAGGCCCTCCGCAGCGACGGCTGGGTCAAGCTGGTGGGGGACTGGATCGACCGCGACGCCGGTGACCTCACGCCCTGCTGGCCGGCCGAGACCCTGAACGCCGCGATCACCCGCGCCCACGAACTCGGTGCTCGCGTCACAGCGCACGTCTTCGGCGAGCACGCGCTGCCTGACCTGCTGGCCGCTGGCATCGACTGCATCGAGCATGGCACCGGTCTGTCGCCCGACCTGATCGACCGGATGGCAGCCAACGGTACGGCGCTCGTGCCGACGCTGCTGCAGCTGGAGAGCTTCCCGATGTACGCCGACCAGGCGGAGGAGAAGTTCCCGGGCTACGCGACCCACATGCGCGAGCTCTACGCCCGCCGCCGGGACACCCTGCGTGCGGCGGTCGAGGCCGGCGTACCGGTGTTCGCCGGCACCGACGCAGGTGGCGTCCTGGACCACGGCCTGGTGGCGCAGGAGGTCGCCGAGCTGACCACCATCGGCATGACCCCGACCCAGGCGCTCGGCGCGGGCTCCTGGGCCGCCCGCGAGTGGCTGGGTGTACCCGGCGAGCTGACCGTCGGCGCTCCAGCGGATCTGATCGTGTACGGCGCCGACCCCCGCGAGGACCCAGCCGTCCTCGCCCACCCCACCCGCATTCTCCTCCGCGGCCGCGTAGTCGCCTGACCGGCATGTCGAGCCACCCGTAGCGAAGGGTTGCGGCGACTGCTTCCACGACTGGCCTCAACTCACGCCGGAAGCGCAGGCCGACCCTGTCAGCGAGGGCCGTCGCGATCTGTCCGCGTGGCAGAGACGCCGGCATGGGCACTGTGCTGGGTACGATCCGGTCGGTGCCCGGGCGAAGAGTAGAGCCTGCTGTACCGACACCGCCGTACCGGTTGCTGGAGGATCGACTCCAACGACGCGCCTGTGAACCGGAGGGCCGAGCGATGCTCACCAAGATCTTGAACCGCGGCTGGCCGGCCTGCCTGTACCTGATGGTCAGGTATCTCATCGGCATCCTGCTGCTTGCCTGTCTCCCGATTGGCCTGCTGTTGGGCTGGCTGATCCCCGGGATCACCGGCGGCCTGGTCCGGCTGGCCAACAGCGAGCGCGCCTGGGCTACCCACTACCTCGGTCTACCGGCCGAGCCGCCGATGCCTCCGGCTGCTGCACGTCAGCCGGCGGACGTGGTGACACTGCTCCGGGACAAGAGCTTCCGGCGTAGCCTGCGGATTCTGCTGGCTCCATTGGTGGCCGTGCCGGAGCTGTTCGTTGCGGTAGCTGCGATTTCCGCGGCGCCGAGCGCTGTGGTGGGGATGGCGGTCTGGAAGCTCAGCCCGGGCAACGCCACACTGTCCGGCGTCGATGTGAGCAATTGGTGGGAGGCGCTCACGCTCGGCCCACTCCAGATCCTCATCGGCGTCGGCATGATGGGCTGGGTGGCGCCCGCTCTGGCTAGTGGCCACGCCCGGGCGGTTCGACGCCTGCTTGCGCCCAGTACGGCGGAGCTGGAGACTGCGCGGCTCGCTGAGCGGGTCGAGGAGCTCACCCGGACCAGAGCCGGCGCGGTCGACTCGCACGGTGCCGAGCTGCGCCGGATCGAGCGGGACCTGCACGACG